>CAZVNH010000041.1:4736-11530 GCA_964628575.1 uncultured Thermoplasmatales archaeon
TACTTCCTATTTCTTCTAATAAAACACCTGAATATGTTACTGCTTGTTGCGCTTCTTCAATATACTCTAATGCCAGATTTTCAACAGTATCGTTTTCAATATTACCAGTATCATTGAACTTTGTCCCAATATCAAGCCACCAGCCAATGCTATTGCATCGCTCTACTACAAAAGCAAGTCTTTCTAAAAGGTTTAATACATCTGAATATGTAGATATTGAGTTATAGAGGTTTTTTGCTTCTTCAAATTCTGTATGTGCCTCTGATGCTCTTCTTTGTGCTGCGCCAATACTTTGAAGAGTGATATAACCCTTTATTTCTGCGTTTTTTGCATTTGCACTTGCATTGTCATAAACAGATTGAACATTATTTAGTAGATTTTCTAAATAATCATTGTTTTCTGGTTCAAAAAAGTCATTTGCATATGATACATATCTTGAGTATATCAAAGATTGAAATGATTTACTAGTGCTTGAATAATATAGTCCTTCATCATACCAATCTTCTGCTCCAGAAAGATATAGTTCTGCTTTTTCTAAATCCTCATATACACTATTTCTGTAATATGTTGGAAAAGAGTTAGGAATACTTGAATTAGTAAATTTTGTATTTGCTTTTTCATATGAATCTGTAGCGTTTTCTAGAAGCATTGTGGCAAGAGGTTTCATAGATGTAACATAGTCTTCGGTTGTTATCTTTTCATCTGATTCTTCATAGGTAAAAGTCCATCCTGTAAAATATTCAAGAGCATCATTTATTTCTTCAACTTCTTGTACTTCAATATTGTAATTATCCCATGCATAATCAGCAACATTTATTGTAACAGGTTTAGTTTGAGTTGTGATCCAACCATTATTATTAACGGTTTCTGTAACCATCTCAGTATAAGTACCTTGGCCTTTAGGTATTAGAAATCTTTTTGCACCAACACTATAAGCTGCGTCAACCTTGTATTTGATACCACCGATTGGACCTATGCTTCCATCAGGATTAATCATACCTGTCATAACTGTGGTGTTGGAAATATTCCAATTTTTAAGAAGGGCAATTGTTGCAACAGTCATGATCCCTCCAGCAGATGGTCCACCAATAATAGGCGCATCGGTTCTTACTACGAAGAAGTAATCAAATGTAGAAGGATCAACAGTTGAATTTACATCGCTTCTTACAAGTGCACTTGCTACTTTTACAGCAAGGCGAGCAGAACCCTGCATATCAACTTCAGTAAGTGGAAGAGTATCAACAAATACACGGCCAGATCCATTACTCTGAATTGTAACAGTAACTGTCGAAATAACTCCAACATAACTATCCTCAGTTCTAGCAACAGCAGGTGCATAAACAGTTACATTACGATAGAAAAGCGATTCATTTCCTTGATAAATCTGTCCTGGGTCTGTTGCATTGGTTGGTAAACTAATAAAAACAGGGCTCACTAATACTAATATTATTAATATTGAAATTTTTTTTGTTATAATATTGCCTCCATACAGTATATTATCTGAATTGTAGACTTATAAAAATAACTTATTAAAAAATTTTTTGGCTAAATTTTAAAAAATCAAAAAAACAAAATTTTTTTTATCAATTTATACAAAAATATAAATTTAAAAATACAATATTCTTAAGTAGGGGGAGAAGATACCATAACTCCCAAAATATGAGTTATTATGGTGAAAAAACATGGTAAAACTCCATGAACAAATCCTTAGAGATGCTCATCAGTCAATGCTTGCAACACGAATGCGAACAGAAGATATGTTGCCCATAGCAGAAAAACTTGATCAAGTAGGTTATTTCTCCCTAGAAGTATGGGGTGGAGCAACTTTTGATGTATGTATTAGATATCTAAATGAAGATCCATGGGTTCGATTAAATAAACTTAAAAAAGCGATTCCAGACACATCTCTACAAATGCTTGAGCGTGCGATGAATATTGTTGCATACTGGAATTTTCCTGATGATGTTGTTATAAAGTTTTGTCAAATGGCTAAAAAAAATGGTTGTGATGTTTTTCGTATTTTTGATGCATTAAATGATCTTAGAAATATGGAAACACCTATGAAAGCAGTTAAGGATGCTGGTGGTCATGTTCAAGCTTGTATGAGTTACACTATTTCTCCAGTTCATACTGTTGAATACTTTGTTGAAAGATTTGAAAAACTTGTAAAAATGGGTGCCGATTCTTTATGTATTAAAGATATGGCTGGAATGATTTCTCCTCAACGTGCTTATGATATTGTAAAGGGATGTAAAGATGCTGGAATAAAACTAGAAATTGACCTTCATACACATTGCACTAGTGGAATGACTGGTATGGCATATCAGCGTGCAGCTGAAGCAGGAATTGATATTCTTGATACAGATATTAGTGCGATTAGTGGTGGAACTGCTGCACCGCCTACTGAAAGTGTTGTTGCAGCATTTAAAGATACTCAATGGGATACAGGTTATGATTTAGAACTTTTGATTGATATTAGAAAATATTTCCTTAAAGTATGGGATAAATACCGACATCTTCATCGATTTAATGCCTTAAAATATGATCCAAGTGTAACACTTCATCAGGTACCTGGAGGAATGCTCTCTAATTTAATTTTTCAATTAGAAGAACAAGGAGCTCATGACAAGTATCGTGATATACTAGATGAGACAGCTCGTGTTCGTGAAGAACTTGGGTATCCTCCTCTTGTCACACCATCAAGTCAGGTTGTTGGAGTTCAAGCTGTTATGAATGTTCTACATGGCAGATATAAGGTTATAACAAAAGAAACAAAGGATTACTGTAAAGGTATGTATGGTAAGCCACCTGCACCTATAAAACCTGAAATCATGAAAAAGATACTTGGACCTAAATGGAAGGATGAAGTAATTGATTGCAGACCTTCTGATTTGATTAAACCAATGTGGAATACTCGTAAAAAAGAACTTGAAGAAATTGATGGCGGATCCTTAATTAAAAAAGAAGAAGACATAATGACTTATATTTTATTTCCACAAGTCGGCCTTAAATTCTTAAAAGGTGAGGCAAAAGCAGAATTTACTTCAGAACAACTTCCTCTCCCAATAGATCATGATTTAATGAGAGCAATGGTTAAACAGTCGTTTCCAGAACACAAAGCTATCTGGCTTGAGACCGAACCGCCTGAAAATCGTACAGGTAGCCCTGCTCAAATACCAACAGAATTTGAAGTTGAAGTAGATGGTGAACCATATGAAGTAAAAGTGATACCCTCTGGAGGATTTTTAGTAGCAGGAGCTGGAGGAGCAAATACTCCTGGTAAGCCTAAGGATGTTGAAGGAGCTATAAAAACAAATATGCAAGGAACAATACTAAGCTTAAAAGTAAAAAAAGGTGATAAAGTCAAAAAAGGGGACATAATAGCGACAATTGAAGCAATGAAAATGGAACAGGAAATTAAAACAGAATCAGATGGGGAAGTCAAAGATATTTTTATCAAAGAGGGTGACTCCGTGCAAAGCGGAGATATTATTATGCAAGTTTTGTAATATGAAGGGAATATTTCATGCTTAATAAGGTTTTAATTGCCAATCGTGGTGAAATTGCTGTTCGGATAATGAGAGCATGTAAAGAGTTAGGTATATCAACTGTAGCAGTTTTTTCTGATGCTGATGCAAAAGCTCTTTTTGTTAAATATGCAGATGAAAAATATAATATCGGCCCTGGACCTGCCAGCAAGAGTTATCTAAATAAGGAAAAAATAATAGAAGTTGCACTTAAATCAAAGACCGAGGGTATTCACCCTGGATATGGATTTATGGCTGAAAATGCTGAATTTGCAGAATTATGTCATAAGAATGGTATCGAGTTTATTGGACCACCTGTTTCTGCGATGAAACTAATGGGCTCAAAAATTGATTCCAAAAAATCAATGATGAAGGCAGGTGTCCATGTAGTTCCTGGTGTAACCGAAGCAATAGCTGATCATGAAAAAGCAAAAAATATCGCCCAAAAAATAGGTTATCCAGTGATGCTCAAAGCATCAGCTGGTGGTGGTGGTATTGGCATTCAAATGGTGGAAAACGAAAAGCAGATGGAAAAAGCGCTTTCAAGTGTACGTCAACTTGCAAAAAACAGTTTTGGAGATGACAGTGTTTTTATCGAGAAATTCATTGAAGATCCCCGTCATATAGAGTATCAGATTATTGGTGATAAGAAAAATCATATTATTCATTGTTACGAACGTGAATGTAGTGTACAAAGACGTCATCAAAAACTTATTGAAGAAACACCTTCTTGTGCACTCACTCCTGAGCTTCGTGAAGAAATAGGAAAACAAGCAGTTCTTGCTGCAAAAACCGCAGGTTATTATAATGCAGGTACCTGTGAGTTTATGTTTAAGGATGGAAAATATTATTTTTTAGAAATGAACACTCGTCTTCAAGTAGAGCATCCAATTACAGAAGCGATTACTGGTGTTGATCTGGCTCGTGAACAGTTAAGGGTTGCATCAGACATGGAACTTGAATATGAACAAAGTGACATTACTCCTCGAGGTCATGCAATTGAATGTCGTATAAATGCCGAAGATCCTTTGAATAACTTTATGCCAGCACCTAGTAAAATCATTCGTTATGCTGAACCAAGTGGGCCGGGTATCCGAATTGATTCAGGTGTTTATCAAGGATTTACTATTCCTCCATTTTATGATAGTATGATTGCAAAATTAATTGTCTGGGCTGAGGATAGGAATCGATGTATTGAAAGAACAAAGAGAGCACTATGGGAGTTTCAGATAGGTGGAGTTCGACATAATATACCTTTTCATGAAGTAGTAATGAGCAACAAGTATTTCCTTAAAGGAAAATATGATACAAGTTTCATTCCACGTTATAAAATTCTTGATGAAGTTGTTGAGCATGTAAAAAAAATTAAGGCCCAATCATCTACTCCTAAAACAGCTGCTGCAATGGCTGCAGTTCAAGCTGTAATAATCGCATCAAGTAATATAAAGAAATAAAAAATTAGAAAGTTTTTACTTTCTAATAAGATCAAGTGAGCTAAGCTCTTGAGATAGTTTTTCAACAGCTAAAGAAACATCCTCAGTTTGTCTTGCTCCTGTACAAACTATCTTTCCAGATCCAAAAAGAAGCATTGCAACTTTTGGATCACGTATTCGATATACAAGACCTGGGAATTGTTCTGGCTCGTATTCAACATTTTCAAGACCTAGTCCCATAGCTACTTCATTCAGGTTTAATTCTGTACCTAAATCACTTATTGCTACAATATTTTGTATAACAATTTTTAAATCCTTGTAGACGTCAACACTTAATTTTTTTAGCTTTTCGGCGATAATATCAACTGTTTTTCTTACATCCTCAACATTTTTTGCACCAGTACAATTTGCCTTTCCACTTCTGAAAAGTAGGGTAGCAGTTTTCGGCTCGCTAAGCCTATAGACTAGCCCTGGGAATTGCTCTGGTTCATATTCAGCTTCTTCTAGCGATTGTGCTATTACGTCTAAATCAAGCTTATCTGCAAAAGATGTAGACGCTACAATATTTTCAACAATTACTTCTGGCATAATTTTTCTCCTCCATAAATCTTATTTTTTATAGGACTCCTAACGATGAAAGTTTTTCTTCCATTATATTAATAGCATTAGTTGCATCTTCTATTGTTTTTGCTCCCGTGCAAACAAGTTTTCCAGAGCTGAAAAGAAGTAATACTGCGACAGGATTGCCGAGTCTAAGAATTAACCCTGGGAACTCCTCGGGGATATATTCAACATTTTCTGCATATAGGCCTGTTGAAATAGAGCTTAAATGCAGTTCTTTTCTGAAATCAGTTGATGCGATAATGTTCTCTGTTTCAATATCATATTTTGTATTGATTTTAATATTTGATTTTTTTATTTTTTCTACTGCTTTTTTTATTGTTTTTTCAGCGTCTTCCATTGTTTTTGCACCTGTTGAAACAATTTTTCCATTTGGAAAAATTAAAACTGCAACTTTTGGCACACTTATTCTATATGTCAATCCCGGGAACTCATCTGGAGTGTATTGAAAATCAATGTTTTTCTCTGAAAGGATGTTAATATCTAGTGCATCAGCAATTTTTGCATGGGCAACAATATTTTCAATTTTAATATTTGCCATTAATAACTATCCGTCCCTTCCTGTGAGTATATAAAGGGCTTTTATAAACATTGTGTTTGGAATAAGGAGTAATAAATAAAGGATTCTTTACTACCAGATATCGTCAATATCAAGATCTGATTCTTTATTTGATTGTTTTTTCTTTTTTTTATTTTCATTAACTTTATCAAGCATTCCACGAAATTCATCTGTTCTATATTCTATTCGACGTTCACATGTAGCAACAGCTAGCTCTCCTCGAGTTTTTTCAATAAGATTTCTAACCATATCTTGCTTCTTTTTAATTGGTAGAAGACCAGATGGATAATCAAAGCGAATAATTACATCATATATTTCTTCCATCATATCAAGATAATTATCAGCATTTTTTGATTTACCATTTCTAATAGAATCTAATGCAGTTCTTCTAAGTTCACCAACTAGATCACATAAACCCAATAGATACGAACTATATGTGGTTTGAATATCATCAGGATCTGGAAGATCTTTACCTTGCATTATATTATAAAAACAACTTGCTTCAACAAGTTCTTGTGCGGCATTTTCTACAAAACCTGCATGATATAAATCTGGATGACTCTTTGTTAGGCTATATAGATCTTGTAATTTAGTTGATGCTTTCTTAATATTACTATTTGCAGATTTCATAGATTTTTGATGAATGTTTTGAAT
>CAZVNH010000042.1:0-1684 GCA_964628575.1 uncultured Thermoplasmatales archaeon
GCTCTGATATTATCAAAGGAAAACTAATTGAAACAATGCCGACTAGACCTTTTTTTAAAGATAACGGAGAATTTGGATTTGTAACAAATATCAAAATCCAAACAAAAAATGGAATCAAAGAAATAACACTCTGGGATGAAAAGGTAAAAGAAATTCAAAAATACAAAATTGGAGATAATATTGAATTAAAAAACACTGATAAAAAGCAAAAAAACGGTATTATAGAGATTCATCTAAACAAAAAAAGCATGATAAAAAGAATCTAACAACCACCTTGAAAATACTTTTTATTGTTTTCAAGAGCATATTGAGCTCTTTGAAGTTCACGACCTAAATACATATAATGTTCTGGCAAGAGATCAGGAACATTTTTAACTATTGTATCACTTAAAGCATCTGCCTTTTCACCAATAAATACCTTCTTAAGAATACCTGATACAATTCGATTGTTTTTATTAACATTAGAAAAATACTCAACTCGAATTTGTTTCTCGTTTTTTACAATTTCAATAACAAAGAAACCATTGGGATCAAGAAGCACATCTTTTTGTGATGTTTTTTTTGCCTTTATTAATGGAATATTTTTATCAGCCATATACCTTTTCACCTGCAATAACCAAGTTTTGTAGCTTTTGAAAAGCTACATCACGGGGCATTAATCTTAAACCACAATCGGGAGAGATTTGTGATATTTTGCTACCAAAAACTTCTATACCATATCTAATATGATTAACAATTTCATCAACTGATTCAATTTTAGGATTATCTGATCTAACTGATCCTAAACAAATCCTTTTATCTGTCTCATGCTCCTGGAAAGATTTAAATATTTCAGGTGATGCTTTAAATTCATGTGATAATATATCAACCGGAAGTTCAATTAAATCAGATATTATCTTTGAAACATCTCCGCAAGCATGAAGACGGACTGGAACTCTTATATTTTTTATTAATGTTTCAATGAGATCTTTAGAATATTCAGGCATGTGAATAGAAAAAAAAGGCTCATCAATACTAATGATATCTACATATTTTTGCAATTCTAATGCTTCATTATTTAATGCTTTTGCAAAATCAAATGATAGTTGTTTTTCATCATTATAAAAATAATCTACACATGATTTTGTAAGTGTATAAGGTCCTGTTATTAAACCTATTAATTGTTTATTTTCAGGAAGATTATTTCTTACAAATCTTTGATCATCAATTGTTATTGGAGTATTAAACTCAACTTTATCAATTATTTCTGATCTATCTCTAATCCTACAGCCTTTAAGTTTTCTTATAAATATATTTACAAAAGGATCTCTTGTCTGACCATCAGAAACAATATCGATACCAGCTTTAATCATATCATTTACTGCTCTCAATATATAATTATTCCACGAAAAGATATTCTGATCAAAATAGGATTTCATAATTTGATAATTATCTATATTTACTGGGTAAGAACCAATTACAGTTGTTTTTATTTTTTTATCCATTTAAAAAAATTTCCTCCGAGGATGATTTTGATCTGGTTTATTTCCAAAGTAATATTCTGTATAATCAGTAATGAGAATATCTTCCCAAGCAATTATTGGAAAAACAATTTCAGAATTTTCCACAGGTCCAAATATTGCAAAATCTCCACCATATAATGGAACATTGATATTTGAAGCAGCATCAACTAATTTTCTTGCAT
>CAZVNH010000042.1:1694-7437 GCA_964628575.1 uncultured Thermoplasmatales archaeon
CATTATGAATAGCACAGCCTGTCGGTAGACCATATTCCTCTTTTATTACTGGAATAGCTGAAATCGATGCACCGCTATAATCTCCAGGAGCCATTGCAGCGGTATCAATTAAAATCTTTTTTATTCCACACTCTTTAGCAATATCTAATAATCCACTATCAATTATATGAGCTCCGTTTTCAAGAACCTCAATCTTTCCATCAGGTGATTTATCCTTAGGATTAAATGCTACAATAATTGCCATTTCTGGAGTATAATTAAGTAGGGCTTTTTTTTCATTTTCAGTTATTCCTACATGAATAGAGTTATATATTGTTCGATTTAATATATTATTTTTATCAAGAGATTCAAGAGTTTTTATCTTTAACTCAGGTTCAATGATATCAATCGAAAAAGGATGGTTTTTAGGAAGTTTATCTAATATAAAACCTATAATTTTTTCAATATTTTCTTCCTTTTTTATAAAAAAATCTGGAATTGATGGATTACCAGTCTTTTCACTCAATTTTAACATATTATTTAGTTGATCTGATGCTTTTAAAAAATCTGGTTCTCCTTTGAAAAAGAATCCTCCAAAAAGAACAGTTGGATATACTCCAGGTTGACCACCAATTTTTATACCTGATATATCAATTATTTCTTGTTTTTTTGTAAATGAAAACATCTATTCTCCTCTTTTTTTTACATTACCCTTGTAATCAATTATTATTTTTGAATGTAACGCTCTTTTATCATCAATTAAAGCTTTTTCAGGTTTTATTTTTATTGTTATATATGGTTCTCCAAAACATTGAGGAGATTTTTTTAAATATTCATTTATTCTCTCATCTATAATTTTTCTATCAGTCACATCTATCATATCTATTATTTCTATTTGAGATTGAAAACGTTTGATAGCTTCATTATTTAAATTTTCAATATAAGGTATTGCACCTGGTGCATTAATAATTCTATTTTGTTCATCAACTCCATTTTTATTTAGAGCAATTATTGAAGAGCCTGATCGATGACCTCTAATATCTTGACCACAAACTATAAGAAATCTAATATTCGGATTTGATATAACGTTTGCAACAATTTTTTCAATACCAATGTTTTCTGTTTTTAAAGGCCCGTAAATAGCGATTTTATCATTAGGTTTATAATCAATATTTAAAAGAACTACTGCAACACAGCTATTTGGATTGCATTCTGTAAATTCACCACCCCAAGGATAATATTCTTCAGTCATTCTGATTACCATAACAATTTTTTAAAATAATAGTTTTAGTATACCCATCCACAATTTTATAAATGTATATTAATTACCCCTATTTAAGGGTTTTACATGGGAAAAAATGATACGGAAACAGATGTTATTGGTAAACTTCCTGGCGTTGGTCCAGCAACTGCTGATAAATTAAAAGAAGCAGGTTATTTTGATATTATGAGCATTGCAGTTTCTTCACCATCTGAACTTGCAGATGCTGTAGAAATTGGAGAAGCAACTGCATCAAAAATTATTTTAAATGCTAGAAGAGAGGCCGATGTTGGTGGTTTTGAAACAGGTTCTTCTCTTCTTGAAAAAAGATCTTTAGTAGGTAGAGTAACATCTGGGTCAAAAGTTTTTGATGAACTTCTTGGAGGAGGATTTGAAACACAATCAATAATTGAGCTTTTTGGGGAATTTGGCTCAGGAAAAACACAAATTGCTCATCAATTATGTGTAATAGTC
Source organism: uncultured Thermoplasmatales archaeon (assembly GCA_964628575.1). Taxonomy (GTDB): domain Archaea; phylum Thermoplasmatota; class E2; order DHVEG-1; family DHVEG-1; genus CAZVNH01. Next base: position 3,409 of record CAZVNH010000042.1, read on the forward strand.
CAACTTTCAAAAGAAAAGGGTGGACTTGATAGCCATGCTTTTTATATTGATACAGAGAATACTTTCCGACCAGAGCGAATTGTTCAAATGGCTGAAGGTTTAGAACTTGATCCAGATGAGGTCCTTAGTAAAATTCATGTTGCAAGAGCATATAATTCAAACCATCAAATGCTTCTTATTGATAAAGTTAAAGAACTTTCTAAGGAAATTCCTGCAAGATTACTTATTGTTGATTCTCTAACAGCTCATTTTCGTGCAGAATATGTTGGCAGAGGTGCTCTTGCAGATAGACAACAAAAACTCAATAAACATATGCATGATCTTATGAGATGGGGTGATCTATATAATGGAGTTGTATGTGTAACAAATCAAGTCTCATCTAAACCTGACGCGTTTTTTGGCGATCCAACACGTCCTATAGGAGGGCATATTGTAGGTCATACAGCAACATTTAGAATATATTTAAGAAAAAGTAAAGGTCCAAAACGTATTGCACGACTTATTGATTCTCCACATCTTCCTGAAGGGGAAGCTGTTTTTACAATATCGACAAATGGCATAGGAGATTGAATAAGGAGAAAATAAAGAAAACCTTAAATGTTAAAATATCCATTCCTTCCTGGAGGTTGGAACAAATGGCATATGTACATGAAGGTTGGACTTTATACACAAGAGAAGTTAAACTTAAAGGTGGGAGAGTGCAAACTATTTACTTCTTCAGTAAAAGAACGCCAAAGAGTGGTAAACCATGTGATAAACCAGATGGTTACACTGTTGGAGTAAATAAAAGAACCGGATTACCATATTTAAAAAAGAAATAGACAGGAGAGAAAATATGGGCTGACAAATGTTTTGTCAGCTCTAAACCTTCTTTTTATTTATTGTAGGTTTTAAATATACTTTTTGTTTTTTGATTTTTTAGAAATCATGACTATTAAAATTGGTTTTATAGTTAATCCTATAGCAGGAATGGGTGGAAGAGTTGGATTAAAAGGTACAGATAATGTAATTGAAAAAGCAATTAAACTTGGTGCTGAGCCTATTGCTCCAATGAAATCAGAGGATACTATTAGGAATTTTATTAATAATTATTCTCAAGATAAAAAAATTATCTGGTATACATGTCCAGATGATATGGGTTTCAACGAACTTAGAAATGCTGGTATTAAAAATATTGAAATAATCTATAGATATAAAAATAAGTATACGACAGCTATTGATACAAAAAATGCTTGTAATAAATTATTACAAGAAAAGGTTAATCTCTTGATCTTTTGTGGAGGAGATGGTACTGCAAGAGATGTATATGAAGTAATACAGGATAAGATCCCAATTCTTGGAATACCATCTGGGGTAAAAATGCACTCTGGAGTCTTTGGAATAAACACAAATGCTGTTTCAAAAATGCTTTTTGAATTTATTAATGAAAGATTAACGATTGGTGATGTTGAAATAATGGATCTAGATGAAGAAAAATATCGAAAAGGTGATTGGAATATACGTCTTTTTGGAATTGCTAAAGGAATTGTTGAACCTACATATGTTCAAGTCGGTAAATCAGTGTTTGAATCAGTATCTGATAATGAAGTAAAAGATGAATTATATGAACATTTACTTGATGAAATAAATGAGAATCCTGATTATCTTTTTCTTTTTGGCTCTGGCGGAACAATCGATTATATTACTAAAAAGATGAAAATAAAAAATACTCTATTAGGAATTGATGCGGTTTATAATAAAAAAAACATTGGAGCTGATTTAAATGAAAAAGAAATTCTAAAAATACTTGTAAAATATCCAAAAGTTAAAGTCATATTAAGTCCGATAGGTGCTCAAGGTTTTATTCTTGGTCGTGGAAATCTTCAATTAAGTCCAGAGGTTATAAGAAAAATTGGCCTTGATAATATCATTGTCATTTCTACTCCATCTAAACTTTTGTCCACTCCAGTAATTCGTGTTGATACAGGTGATAAAGAACTGGATAAAGATTTTACAAAAAAAGAGTTTATGATGGTAGTAATTGGATACCGACTTAGTAGAGTCGTTAAGATACAAACCAATAACTTTTAATAGATTTATTTGTTTCCCAGACTCCAACAGTAGATAAGTTGATATTTATGGGGGCAAATACTCTTATGAAACGAAATCCTAACGCATTTTTAAAAGAGGAATATGAAGAGCTATTAAAAAAGAATCTTGATTGGAAATTACGAATACTCGAATCCGGTTCATCACCACACTCAATTGTAGATGGAAAAAAAGTAATCATGCTTTGTTCTAATAATTATCTTAATCTTAGCAATCATCCAAGATTAATACAGGGAGCAATTGATGCAACAAAAAAATTTGGTGCAGGTTCTGGATCTGTAAGAGCAATAGCAGGAACTATGGCGCTTCATATGGAAGTTGAAAAAAGACTTGCTAAATTCAAAGGTACAGAATCATCACTTATATATCAGACAGGTTTTGCAGCAAACGCAGGATTAATTCCACAACTAGCAGGTAAAGGAGATATTATTATCAGTGACGAGTTAAATCATGGCAGTATAATTGATGGAGTAAGATTAACAAAAGCAGATAGAGCAATCTTTAAACATAAAGATGTAGGCGACCTTGAAAGAGTTTTAAAAGAAGCCGATAAAAAATACAACAGAATCCTTGTGATAACAGATGGAGTATTTAGTATGGACGGAGACATTGCTCCAATGGATAATATTGTAAAGGTATCAAATGAATATGGTGCAATGACCTATGTAGATGATGCACATGGTGAAGGGGTAATAGGTCCAGATGGTCGAGGGATCGGAGCTCATTTTGGAATTGAAGGAAAAATCGATGTAGAAATGGGAACATTTAGTAAAGCATATGGAGTAGTCGGCGGACTTATTGCAGGAAGCCAGGATTTAGTACACTTTGCATTAAATAAATCTCGTACATGGCTATTATCAGGTTCACATCCACCAGGAGTTGCAGGAGCACAATTAGCAGCAATTGACGTTCTTGAGACTGAACCAGAGCATGTAAAAACTCTATGGGATAATACTAATTACTTTAAAAAAGAGCTAATCAATATGGGATTTGATACAGGAGAAAGCGAAACACCAATAACACCTGTAATAGTAGGTGAATCTTCAAAAGCAAAAGAACTTAGCAACATGCTTTTTGATGAAGGAATATTTGCTTTACCGATTGTTTTTCCAATGGTTGCAAGGGACAAAGCACGAATTAGAACAATGATGAATGCAGGACTTACAAAAAAAGATTTAGATTATACACTTGATAAATTTGAAAGACTTGGAAAACAATTAAAGATAATCTAAAAACAGTTTTATAATATAAAATGAAAACAGATACTCAAATAAAACATGTTGCATTGCAATGTGATACAAAAAAACATGCAGATATATTTTTCAATAAAATTCTTGGTTTGGATATAGTTAAAACATTTAATTTAGCTGAAGGATTATCTTATGAAATATTTGGATTGAAAAAAGAAATTGAAGTTATCCAATATGCAAATAATAATTCATGTTTTGAAATCTTTATAACAGATAAAAAGAAATCAAGATGTTTTGATCATGTTTGTATTGAAATAGATGATAAAAAAAGATTTTTCAGAAAATGCCAAGAAAACAATATTAATCCATTATATGTTAGAAAAGGCGAAAAAGTTCTTCTTTTTATAAAAGATTTTTTTGGAAATATATATGAGATTAAGGAGAGAAAATAGTTAAAAAATTATCTAATTTTACCCCATTTACCTTTCTTTTTTTGACTAAGTACTCTATCGATAATTGTTTGTTCATCTACTTCCTTTATTGAATCATCATTTCCATTGTCCACATGTTTTTTTAATGCTTTTTCTATTGCGTCATTGTCCGCTTCTCTTAATATTTTTTCATCTTTTTCTTTTTTAGATTTTGTTTCATCATCTGCTTCTTCGATTTCTTGTATATTTTCTTTTTTTATTTCAACTTTTGCTTCTAGTTCTCCCCTGGGTTCTAACTCCTCCATATCCTCTAAATCTGG
>CAZVNH010000042.1:7447-9629 GCA_964628575.1 uncultured Thermoplasmatales archaeon
CTTTTTTTTCCTCAGAAGGTTTCTCTTCTATTATTTTTGTAGATTCTTCTTTAGTTACTTGCTGTTTATTTATTTGTTCAATTGTTTCATTAGGTTTTTCTTCTATTATTGGTTTTTCATCAATTGATTTCTCTTCTGAAGGTTTCTGTTCTATAGGTGGTTTGACTTCCTCTTCTGGTTCAAAATTTTGAGGAGTTTTAATTTCTTGTTCTTTTTTAAATTCCATTATCGGTTTTTGCACTTCAGGTTCTGGAGATTTTGGAGTTGTATTTTCTTGTATAGTTCTTTGATTTAATGGAAAATAACCAAACGCATCATTTAATAGATCTCTTTCTTCTATTGTTGGCATCCAGGTGTATTCATTATTATTTATAATTATATTAGGTGCATTATCATCAAAATGAGCCATTATTGTTAATTTTCCTGAGTTGTCTTTACAAATTTCAAGTTTTATATGGATTTTTTCATTTTTACTCATATTAAATATTCTCTCCAGACCAGACAATGAATAAATTCTTAGAACTTATACTTTTCTTAAAAATTATTTATATCAAGAATTGAGTCTATTTTACTATTTTTTATATTTGAGATTATGTCAAAAAAATATTTAATTTTTTCAATTTTAGTTGTTTTTTGTTCATGTTGGTTAGATATCATGTTATTTGAGTCGATTATTTCATTATTTTTTGATTTACTATTCATTATAATATTACCATCATCATTATCATATATGTTACAATCAATTATTTTATTATAAGAAGATGATGAAAGATATATACCATGAACCTCATTTTTATAAATATCACAATCTGATATCATGTTATTATCATTTGATTCAGTTATTGCATCTATTCCACTATGTGAGTTTTTATAAATTTTACAGTTAGATATAATGTTATTTTTAGAATATTGTAATTCAATTCCATCACAATTATTAAAAAATACACAATTAATAATTTTATTATTATTACATTCTGAATATTGACTTCCAAGTAAAGCAATTGCCTCATCTTTACAATTCCAAATACTGCAATCCTCTATTCTATTTCCTGAAGACCATATAGCTATACCTATAGGATTGTTATAGATATTACAATCTTTAATTATACTCTCTGATGAAGTTATTCTTATTCCACTAGAATAGAGGCCTGGGGCTCCATTAGTTATACCAAGTCCTTGTATATTCACAGATGGAGCCCCTATACGTATGGCATATTTGTTTTTTTCCGAGATGGGATTTATTAGAGTCGCATCCTTACCCTCTCCAACAATATTAATCTGTTTTTTAATCTCAATAATTTCTTTATATTCTCCTTTACTTATGTATATAGTAGTACCAATTTCAGCATTATCAATAGCACTTTGTATTGAAATATAATCGCCATTTCCATTTATATCAACAAAAAGTGAGTAATTCTTAGTTGAATTTGTAACAATTTTTTGAGCGTCTATAACATATCCTACCCCAATTTGAAGAATAATTAGAAGTAATATTACCATCGCAAATTTTCTCACACTTCTCTCCATTTTACCCTTCCACGATAAATATTAGCGTGAGATAAGCTAACAAGAAAATTTTGTTATAGAATATATTTAAAGGTTTTTTGTAAAAATGATTAAAATGTTAAAATATCAAATAATAAAATAACCTTTGATTTTTTTACATTCTGAAGATATCTTATCTTTGATTTGATTATTACATTCACCAGTTATATTAATAAAATTATCATAAGTCACATCCTTAACATTAGTTTTATCATATATCCAAGATAATAACGTTTGAGATTCATTGCAAAAAGGCAATCTAATCTTATACTTTACTATTCGTGGTAGAGAAGAATATATTAAATCCAATAATTCTTGAATATTTTGATTTTTCATTGTGGATATGTTGCATATTTTATAGTCTCTAAATAAGTCAGATTCCTTGATTTTTTGAATCTTTAAACTAATTTCATCTTCAGATAACAAGTCAGTTTTATTTAATGTAATAATAATGGGAGATTCAACACCTAAATCAATTAATTCATGCATTGAAACATTCAATTTTTTTTCCATATTAGAAAAATCTTCACTTATATCAACTACTAATACTACAACATCTGCAACCTCGATTTCTTCTAGAGTTGAATGAAATGCATCGATAATTAAAGCAGGAAGATTTTTTATAAAACCAACTGTA
>CAZVNH010000042.1:9639-11300 GCA_964628575.1 uncultured Thermoplasmatales archaeon
GTATCTGTTAATAATACAGGTAAATCATTTTTTTTTATTTGTCTTGTAGTTGTTGATAAAGTAGAAAATAATTTTCCTTCAACTTTAACTTTTTCATTTGATAATAGATTTAAAAGACTGCTCTTTCCTGCGTTTGTATAACCTGCAAGTGAAACAAGATAAAAACCACTAATTCGGCGATAGCGTCTTCGTAATTCTCTTTGATCCCTAATGCTATTTAATTCATTTTTAATCTTTTTAGTTTGTTTTTTTATTTTTTCATAATAGTCATCAACTTGATATTCTCCACCTGCCATAAAACCAGGATGTTCACCACTTCTTGCTCTATGAATTAATTCACGAACAAAAGGTCGTTCATATTGAAGTTGGGCGAGATGAACCTGTAATCTTGCTTCTTTTCTTTCAGCTCTTTTTTCAAAAATTGATAGAATTAATCTTATTCTATCATAAACAGTAACACCAAATTCCTTTTCTAATAAAAACCACTGAGAAGGTTTCAACTCGCCATCAACAATTACTAAGTCAATATTATTATCTGAGTTTTCAATATATTCTTTTATCTCTTCTAATTTCCCTTGGCCGATGTAACTATTAACATGAGGAGTTTTTCTATTTTGAATAAAAATTTTATTTACTTTATAATCTGAAGATTCAGCTAATTGAATAATCTCGGAGATATCATTTTCAAGTGAAATAAGTATTGAATTATCCATATATCAACATGTGAATAAATAATAGGATATTTAATAGTTTTAAATATGATTTTAATTAATATGTATTATTTTTTTAAAAAAACAAAAATTAATTATATAAATAAAATAATATTATAATTAAAAACTAAAAATTGTTAAATAGGGTTTAAAATGATTAAAAGATATATATCAATATTTATGGTTTTTTTATTCATAATTATTAGTATAAATAATGTTTTTTGTAAAGAATTAGATTTAAACCAAACAAAATTAAAAAACCAAATAATAATTTATAATCAAGAGATCGGAGAAAACGGTAAAGAACCAAGTGGTTTTGGTGAATCAAGTAATATTGCAGTAAGAGGTAAGGCTATTTATAATGATGAGTTATATATTGGAACCCAAAATATTAATTTGTCTTTATTTAAAAAATTCAACCTACGTTTTTTTGCTACAATTACAATAATTGCTTATAAATTATCTGAAAAACTCCAATTAACTAATAAAATATTACAAATATTTAATCTTGCTGTACCTTCGCATAGTATTTTTTCTGATGGTTGTGAGGTATGGAAATACAATTATACTGAAGACAAATGGTTACCATTTATAAGCGATAAATCTGGTGCATTAGCATCATCTGGTTTTGGTAAAAAAAGAAACTTTGCAACATCCATTATTATATCATTTAAAGATAATCTATATTTAGGAACCTCTGCAAGTTCTTTAAATGGATTTGAGGTTTACAGGTATAACGGTGAAGAATTAGAATTAATTGCATCAAACGGTTTTGGAAATAGGTTTAACAGTGGAGCATGGAGTGCAGTTGAATATAACAATGAACTATTTATTGGAACTATGAACTGGAAAACAGGGTGTGAAATATGGAAATCAGCTGATGGTGAGAACTGGACTAAGGTTTCAATTCCTAATGGAGACGGATTTGGAACTAAATATAATGTATATATA
>CAZVNH010000043.1:0-9301 GCA_964628575.1 uncultured Thermoplasmatales archaeon
GTTGATACCTATAGAAGTGAAACTTATATAGATAATCAAATCGAAAAAAACCAGATACTAAATAAAAACAATAGATATTCAAAGGACTACTTTTTAAAAAGCATATATGCCATTAGAATTTATTCATCAGGTTGGCTGATAGAAAAATGTACTTTCTCATTTGGTAATAGTTATGTCTCCTGACCCAAGTAATGTTATTCTTTGGAGAAATGCAAAAATGTATAATGGACTTCCAAAACCGTTAAAACCTTCTATTGTTATAGTTACTGACTCTTCAAATATTTGTTTTTCACCATTGATAAGAACGATTGCGTTATTATAGGCATCTCCGGTATCTAGTTTAATCTCGATATCTACATTTCTATAAAGCGGGGTTAACATAAGTAATGCTGATGGAATTCCATAACATGTTATATGTGTTCCAGGAGAAAATCCTGTTCTGATATATATTTTTGCTTCATTAAAATCAATGGTATCGTTTTTAGATTCAGTTTCAGTTGCTGAGGATATAGATATAATAGGTAATATCACCAGTAATAAAACTAAAATACTTACATATTTTTTTCTCATATTTTCTTCCAACCTCCCAAAAAATATTGGTTTTATAGAAAATAAATATATTAGTTATATTTAAATTCATTTATCTATATATGGAACATATGTAATAAAAATTTTTTATAGCAAATCATTTTTAGTAGAACAAAATTAAAGAATAAAAAGATTAAAGAAAAAATAGAAAATATTTAGTTTATCAGCAGTAACATATATTTTAAAATTAAGGCAATTTTTTTAATCATATATATTTTGAAATGAAGTAGATCTAAAAATAAATCCTCTTAAAATAGAGTAATTCTCGTATTTTTCAAATATTTTAGAGTATTTGTAGCATCATTTTTTATTTACTTAAAACAATACTATAATTAAAAAAATCTTTATTTGTTATAAACCTTATAAATTTGTTATAAAATCTAATAAACTGTTTAAGTATATGACAATTATTATAAATACTGTAGATATAATAACATAAGAATTATAAATATTATAATCTTAAATTTTAATAGGATTAAATATGATAAAAAAGAAAATAATTGGAATTTTAATAATGGCACTGCTTGTTACAACTAGTTTAACAACAGTTTTAGGAAACAATTCAATGGCCCAATCTGTTCAGAAGAAAAAAAGTTTAATAAATACAACCACTGATAATAATATTGGGTCTGTCCAATCTGACTATTACTTATCTGAAGATTTTACTGATGACTATTGGAACTATTTAATAAATAATGCAGCATTTACTGATACTGGTACATATTTTTTCGCTTCTTATGATAGTGAACTGGAATGGATTAAAGAAACTGGAAATGGAGCAGCATATGCTAAAACTAATCCTAATACAGGAAGTGTAAATACTTATGGTCATGCTTGGATTGGAGAAGGAAGAGCTGAAGCTCGAAGTACAATAAATTTTTATATTGGTAGGCAAAAAGACATTTCAATTAAGGGCCATACTATCAGTTTTGGTGGAACGGTTCTTGTTCCTCCTGCTGCAGTTTCAAGTACAAGTATGACTATGATGGTTGATAATGATCCTGATAAATGGTGGCATGAAGATATAGATGCACCTTTTGATGAGGATTGGTTTATAGGTGAACTTCTATGGTTCTGTCAGCTTTTAGGATATGCAGGAGGTTCTATGGATATTGTTACCTTAATTGATTTTTTAAATACTATTCATTCAACTATTGATTTATTAGATGCTTTTGAACAGGTAAATGGAGAAGACAAAGATGAAGTCAGCATTACAAAATATTTCACAATGGGGCAGGGTACTCATTATGCTAGTGTCGGCGTCAGAAGTGACGCTGTAGGGGGAGGAATTGGTTATGCTTTTGCAGCTAGAGTAGGTATCGTTGATTATATCTACGTAAATGGAATAGCTCCACCTTATAATCCAGCAGTTTATGGGAGTTGGGGTACTCAAGTTAATACGCCTTATAATGTTCATTTCCATAGTTATGATCCAAATGATGATGATGTTCAATATAAAATCGACTGGGGAGATGGAACAATAACTGATTGGTCGAATTTTTATACTCATAATACTGAAAAAACTGAATCTCATCTTTATACAGAAGTTGGTTATTATACGATTAAGGTTAAGGCAAGGGATATAGATCTAATGGAATCAGATTGGGGTTCTTTTGAAATTCGTATAGAGGGTGATTCTCCTTGTCCTGTAGCAATTATAACTAGCGGGCCATCTGGGCCGATTACATATAATGATGTCTCTTTTACATGGACTGGTACTGATGATTTAGATCCTCCTGAAGATCTTGTATATCAATATATATTAGAGGGATATGATAGTGGTTGGTCATCTTGGACTTCATCTACAATTAAAACATATAATAATCTTCCAAATGGAGAATACACTTTTAAAGTTAAAGCAAAGGATACAATAGGTTATATTGGAGGAATAGATTCTCGTTTTTTCATTATTAGTAATCCTGGTACTGCTATATTTGGTCAGACAACATATGAATCTAGTGGTACAGGAATTGAAAATTATATGGAAGGTAGCAGGTTCCCGATGGGTGATACATATGGGGAAGCAGAAAGCATAACGGTTCTTCTTTCCTGCAGCGAATCTGCTAAGAATGTAAAATGTGCGATTTATGGTGGAGATGGCCCTTATTTTGATTTAGTTGGTGAAACTGAAGAAATATTAGTTCCAACCTGCGATAGAACATGGTATACTTTTAATTTTGAAACTTCAAAACCAAAGTTGAAATCTAACACAGAATACATACTTGTTGCATGGGCAGATGATGGAGATGGTAACATTTGGATATGGGGACGTAGCCCAAGTGGTTATTACAATCTTTGGGGCGTAAATGAATATTATGATGACTATTTCCCTGATCCTCAATATCTTTACAATTCTGATGAATATGACTGGCAATTCAGTATTTTTTGCAGATATACAGAAAAAAATTTTCCGCCTGAAGTAGAGACAAAATATGCTAACGATAGGGATTGTTCATCTGCGACCTTAAGGGGTGAATTAAAAGATTTAGGAGGTATTAGTTCATCTCAAGTATGGTTTGAATGGGGAACAACTTCTGCTTATGGTCATTCAACTAATCAACAAACAAAAACAGAACCATGTAATTTTGCTCAGAGTATAAGTAATCTAAATCCTGATACTACCTATCATTTCAGAGCTTGTGCATCAAATGGTCAAGTATCATATGGAGATGATAAAACCTTTAAAACTCTCAAACTACCAGATGTAGATGTTAATCCAAATGATCTTAATTTTGGTGAGTTGAAACCTGGAGAGACTGAAACAAAATCTATTACAGTAGAAAATGTTGCTGGTTGTACCCTTTATTGGGCTACAACAAATCAACCGAATTGGATAACAAATATAAACCCTGATAATGGACAGCTTGGTGCTGGTGAGAGTACTACTGTTCAAATTAAGGCAACAGCACCTAATACACCAGGAATAAATTACAATGCTGAGTTTTATATTATAAATACTGAGGACAATAGTGATAGTGAGACTGTAACTGTTCATTTAGAAGTAGAAGGACCAAAACTGGATGTACACCCAACTACACTTGATTTTGTTCTAGATCCAAATCAAGAAGATACACAATCTATTATTATAGAAAATATTGGTAGTGGCACTCTTGAGTGGGAGATTGATTTTCCTAATCAACCTGATTGGATAACTGAAATCAATCCTTCTGATGGATCTATAGAAGGAGGTTTGAGTAATAATTGTTATATAACAATAACTGCTCCAGATGATCCCGGTGAACAGTATGATTGTGATTTTGATATTAAAAATATTAATGATCCCTCTATGAAACAAAACATACTAATCCATTTAGATATAAATACACCAGGAATAGGTGTTGATCCTAGAACACTTAACTTTGATGATTTACCGCCAAACCAGCAGGATACAAAATCAATTACCATTGAAAATACAGGATCCTTAACTCTAAACTGGGAGATTGATTTTCCTAATCAACCTAATTGGGTAACTAACATAGGCCCACCAACAAGTGGGACTCTTGAACCAGGCGAAACCCAAGATGTTGAAATAACGGTAACAGCTCTAGATAATCCAGGAGGAAATTTCAATTGTACTTTCTATGTTAAAAACTCTGATGATTTCTCTATGAAAGTAGAAATAGAAATCAAACTTCATGTTGCAGGGCCAGAAATAAAAGTAACACCAAACAATATAAACCTTGACTTAGAGCCAGGGGAACATATAGATGCTTCAATTACAATAAAAAATGATGGTATTTATGGATTACTAGAATGGAATATTGCAGAAGACATAAATTGGATAACTGATGTCAGCCCAGGACAAGGTACTTGTATACCTGGAGAAAGTGATATAGTAGATTTAACGGGTACAGCCCCTGTTGATGGTGGCGATTATACTGAAGAGATTTATGTAACTTCAAACGGTGGAGATGTTACAGTAACAATTGATTTACATGTTGAAGGACCTAACCTTTATGTATCGCCCATTAAACTTGATTTCAATTCTTTAAGTCCCAATGAGGATGCTCAAAAAACTTTAAGCATTAAAAATATAGGTAAAGGAACCCTAGACTGGAATATTGATACTACTAATCTTCCGGAATGGATAACTAGTATTTCACCCTCCTCTGGTTCATGCAAAACTGATGATGTAAATGTTGTAACTGTAAAAGTTAAAGCACCTGATAAAAATGGGGTAACAAGGGACACAATAATATATGTAACGTCTAATGGTGGGAATAAAGAAATCTCAATTCATCTTTCTACTGAAAAATCAAAGACAAAAAATATACTAATAATCGAATTTTTAAAGAAGATCATAGAACTTTTCCCAATACTTGAGAAGATACTTAAAATATGTTCTGTTATAAAAACTAGCTATTTCAATAATTATATTATAAAGTAAGTTTTGATCAAATACGATAACTACAAAATCATGTCGTATATGGATTTTAGGTAGAAAAAAATGAAGAAATGTTGATTCATTTACTATTGATTCATTGCTATTAATTTCTTCTGTGAAATTTTCAATAGTTACTATTATCCAATTATTATTTATCGCTCTTTTTTTTATTTTTAATTATTTTTTATATTATTTTAACTAATTTTTATATTATTTTAACTAATTTATTATATTAATTTAACTTTTTCATGTATATGAATAAAAGTTGTATAGAACTTATAGAACATGATGAAAAAAAGATACTTGAAGAATTATCAAAAAATGCAGAAAAAAGTATAAACGATATTGCAGAATCCTTAGGTTTCTCAAAACAAAAAGTATGGCGAATAATAAAAAACCTTGAAAAAAACCATACTATCTGGGGATATGTAGCTGTAATAAATAACCAAAAAATAAACAAAAAAAGATTCATAATGCTTATAAAAAGATCAAACAAACCAGTTCCTGAAGAGTTTCTCGATCATATAATAACTAGAGAAATATCAGACAAAGCAAAAGAAATTGGTATAAATTTTATAAATAGTGTTTTTTTAAATGGGACTTACGACTGGATATTAAGCTTTACCGCAGATAATACTCTACAAGCTAAAAAGCTAGTGGAATTATATTACCAATTATATATGGATTCAATTTCAGAAATACATCTGAATGAATATATATTTCCAATACTATACAATGGTATAAAAAATCCTGAAATAAAAAAATTAAAAGAATATTTTATAGTCTAATCCAAAAAAATAACAAATTGTTAAACTAATTTAGTCACAACACTGGTATAATATTATAAGAAAGAGATATTTTACATGGAATATTATATTCATTCATAATTAGCAAGTATTTATTTCTTTAATTTGATTTAGCTTATTATTTTTATTTAGCGATTTTTCAAATAATTTATGGTTTTTAAAAATAAAACTTACAAAAAATTGTACTAATGTCTTTATATATCTTACAAAAAACTGTTCCATTCTCCTTATATTGTTATTTTCAAATTATATGTTTGGTGATAAAAAAATTTGATAAATAATATCACTGAATCAATAATAATTGAGGGAAAAAATATCTTTATTATTCCACCTCTCCTCCGTCCTCTCCACCTTTTTCCCTCAGTTATTCTTTTTTTATGATAATTAAAATTTATAAAATGTTACTTAAATCTTTTATTTTATAATTATTTATTGTTGGTAAATATTGATCCTGATTAGGCTATATTTTTCAAAGATTTTTATTATTATTTAGTTCTATATCTGACACCTAAAATAATATACAACAGAATATTATTACCCTCCTTCAATGGACACCCTAATAAATGTTAATGGTTTATCTAAAATAATCGAAGGTAAGCTCCTCTTTGAAGATATATCGTTTGATGTTAAATCAGATGACTGCATTGGATTACTTGGTCCAAATGGTTGCGGTAAAACAACTCTATTTAAGATTCTTTTAGGAATAGAACTTGCAAGTTCTGGTGATATCTGGCGAAAAGACGATTTGAATATTAGATATCTGAATCAAGTACCTATAGACTCACCTGATGAATCAGTTAATGACTTTATTATTCGTACTACACAATCAGATAAAGTTCAGCAAAAAATTAGAGAATATGAAAAAAAGTTAGAAGATCCAGCGATCTATAAATCAAAACGCTATGAGGATATTCTTGAGAGCATCCAAAAACTTAAGGAATCAATAAATCGTAGTACTAGTTCCTTGCGTTGGAAATCTGCAAGTCGTATTTTAAAAGAGATTGGACTATCAGATCTTTCACCGGATACTAAACGAAGTACTCTTTCAGGTGGTGAATGGCAGAAACTCTCTATTGCAAGTATACTTTCACAATCTAAAGATTGTGATCTATTACTTCTCGATGAGCCAACGAATCATCTTGATATTCAAACAATAGAATGGTTAGAACGAAAAATCGTTGATTTCCCAAAAGCAGTAATAATTGTTACACATGATAGATATCTATTAGATGATCTTGTTGATAGAGTATTTGAAATTGAAGACTATCATCTAGAAATATATAATGCAACATATGAAGAGTATGAGGAACAAAAACGTCTTAGAGATCATATTAAAAATAAGGCATATAAAAAAGCACAAGCAGAGTTGAAACGACAAAAAAGAGTAATTGATAAATTATCCCGCCGTAATAGATATGATCAACAGATAGCAAGTAAAATGAAACGGCTTGCGAAAATAAAATCTGTTGAAAGCCCTGTTTTAAAATCATATTTACTTAAGTTTAATTTTAACACTGTATTCAAATCTGGTAAAAACGTTGCAGAAGGACATGATTTAGAGAAGCATTATGACAATAAAATTATTCTTAATAATGCGAGTTTTGAGATTATTGCCGGACAAAAAATCGGCCTTATCGGCTCAAATGGTTGTGGTAAAACCACATTTTTGAAGATGCTTACAGGTGAAAAACACCCTGATGAAGGCAAGTTCTATATCAGCTCTGGAGTGAGATTAGGTTATTTTGATCAAGGGCATTTATCTCTTAAACCTGATAACAATCTAATTGATGAGTTACGTAGAGACCATAGTGAATTATCTGAAAATGACGCTAAAGCATTACTAGGACAGTTTAATTTTAAAGGAAATATGATCTTTAATCAAGTACGACAACTCTCTGGTGGGGAACGTGCACGTCTTGCTATTCTTCGGCTGATTCTAGAATCTTATAATTTTTTACTTCTTGATGAACCAACAAATCATATGGATATGGATTCAAAAAAAGCAATTGAAAGTGCTCTTAATTCCTATAATGGAACTGTGATTGCAGTTTCACATGATCGAAGATTTCTTGATATGATTGCAGACACAATTTTTTTAATGGATAACGGTTCTATTAAGATGTATACCGGAAATTATACTAGTTTTCGATTGCAAAGACAAAAAGAATTGACTAATCTATCAAATGCAAATCTTGCGTATCTGTCAACAACTGGTACAAGAAAATATGTGGTTCATAAATCGTTTACGATTTGGGCAACAAAGACTAAACATAAAGTCGGAGAAGAAGTTTTTATTGGTGAGCATAATGAAAAAGTCTATGAGTGGGCAATCAAGAATCGATTCTTACGACCAGCAGATTAATCTAAGACGAAAAAAAAATTATAATATTTAATTAAAAAAATATAGAGGTAAGATTTGATATATGAGTAATATCTCTTTTTTCTTATTAAAAGATATTAAAGTATACATGTTACAAAAAATTCTTATAGGAAAGATTTATAATTCAAATATTATATTTTAAATTGTATTTAGGGAGGAAAAACGATATGGAAAAAATCTATTTTAAAAAAGGATTTACAGTTACAATATTATTTTTATTTATTGGAATTAGTGTTTTTTCATCAACTACAGTAACGATTCAAGGAAAAATTGTTAGTAAATGTGTTAGTGGTAACACTTTATATGTTGGAGGAAATGGACCTGGAAACTACAGTGTTATACAGGATGCAATTGATGATGCTATTGATGGTTATACAATCTATGTGTTTAATGGTATATATCATGAGAATATCTATATTGATAAATCGATAGATCTGATTGGAGCGGACAAAACTTCTACTACTGTTAATGGTGATAGAGGTAGAACAATTGTTACTATTATATCTTCATCAGTCAAAATTAATGGTTTTACTATAAAGAACAGTGAACAATCTGGTTTTGCAGAAGCAATTAAGATATCTAATGAGTTAGATATTGATAATATTACTATCTCTGACTGTATTATACATAAATGTGGAAAGGGTATTTTTGGAGTTGCTGCTTCTTTTTTAACCGTAACAAATTGCCAAATATTCGATAATCTTGGAGCGTGTGTTTATTTCGAAGATTCGGAAAATATTACAATTAATTCATGTGAACTGTATAATAATGGAGAAATTCTTGAAGATGATTTTTTTAGAAGTGGTGGTATTACTATCTGGGGGTATGAAAAATATTGTTTAAATATAAGTATCTTTGATTGTGATATTTATAATAATATTGGTATGGGTATTGAAGTAATTCAATCAAAAAATGTTGAGGTTTATAACATTGATTCTTATGATAATACCTTTATGGGTATTTCTTTTATGTACATGTCAAATCTTGAAATTCATCATAATAACATTAGAAAAAATAATAGACAAGGGATATATTTAGAAAAAACCGATAATATAATCATTTATGATAATGAAGTAATGGAGAATGGTGACTTACAGTCATCTGATAGTGGAGTTTTATTGGCTTCTTGTTCAGGTTTAATAG
>CAZVNH010000043.1:9311-11217 GCA_964628575.1 uncultured Thermoplasmatales archaeon
GGTAATGTATCTTCAAGTAATATTTCAGAAAATGAGATAATCAGTAATTCTTATAGCGGAATAAAACTTCGTTCTAACAGCAACAACAACATTATTTCGAATAATATACTAAATAATAACGATATCGGTATAACTCTTGACTCTTCTAATTATAACAAAATTTTAGACAACACTATCAATTCAAATGGTATTAGTGGAATACGATTCTATTCTAACAGTAACGAAAACATTATTTCAAATAATAATATATATTCAAATAAGAGGTATGGTGCATACTTTACAGAATCACATAATAACATAATTTCAGATAATATAATTGACTCAAACAGTTGGGATGGTATCCGTATTTTTAATTCAGAAAACAATATCATTAGAAATAATCTTATAACAGATAATAACATGTATGGGATGAGATTCTCTTCTTCAAGAGCAAATATAATCTCAGAAAACGATATCACTCAAAACGAGATATATGGTATATTTTTATCTGGAAATAATTATGATAATTTAATTTATCATAATAACTTCAGCAATTATAATAACGCATTTGATGATTGTAGTAATAACTGGGACAGTGATTATCCTTCTGGAGGAAATTATTGGTTTGATTATACAGGTACAGATTCTGATGGGGATGGTATAGGAGATTTACCATATGATATATCGGATTGTAATAATCAAGATAGGTATCCATATATACTCCCTGGTGGATGGTCAAATAATGGTCCACAGGGACCTGATTTAGAATGTTTAGGTTCCCTTAGATGGAGTTCTGTAAAACCAGGTTCAATTGTAACAAGCATAATTAATGTGAAAAATATTGGTAAACCCAATTCAGAAATTGACTGGGAGATAGCTGAATATCCTGATTGGGGGACATGGACATTTATACCTTCAAGTGGAGAAGACCTTAAACCTGAGGATGGTATAAAAAATGTGGAAGTAACTGTAGTTGCACCCAAGATGAACGAACAAGAATTTAATGGAACTGTGAAAATTGTTAATAAACAAAATAGTGATGACTTCTGTACTCTACAAGTTACTCTTTCAACAAAAAGGAATAAACCGTCAATTCTACATTCACTGTTCCAGTGGTTCGATTTATTCATAAAACAGACTCTAAATAAGTTTTCGATACTCAGACATTTATTGGATTTATAATATAGTCTAAATACTTTTTTACCTTTATCTTGTAATCAAATAATAAACACGTAATTAGATTTTCAAATAATTATCTGGTGTTTTGATTAGAGTCTACATCATATGATTTTGTCTTTTCTATTCTTTCAATATATAATTAGAGATCATTTTGAAGAATGGCAATTATTAAAAGTTTAGACATTAATTAATAATATGGGAAATTAAGATTATGGCAAGTATTTTTCCAAAACCAATAATAAATTTACCTGAGGTAAATATTCCTGTTAAAGGAGCAAAAGGTTATCTATCTCAAGGTGAGAATGAGCAGATTATTTTCATGGAATTTGAAAAAGATGTAGAAATTCCTGAGCATTCCCATGATAGTCAATGGGAAATTGTAGTTGCTGGAAAGGTTGACTATTATGAAGGAGGAGTTAAATATACCTATAAAAAAGGAGATAGTTTTTATATTCCAAAAGGAACAAAACATTCTGCAAGAATATATGCTGGTTATGCTTCTGTTGCATTTTTTAATCAAAAAGAAAGATACAAAAAAAAGAAATAACCAGATAACTTGATTAGAGTTTGGTTTATGTATCGGTTTTTGTAATATTTGACCGATACCGATACATTACTATATCCTAATTATCAGATTATACTTAGAGCTTCTAAGGAGAAAAACTAATTATAATCATATTTTATGATTGGATTACAAAGCAATACATAGGAGGTTTTTAGTTATATCGATTGTTTTAAATCATAAGGG
>CAZVNH010000044.1:0-11217 GCA_964628575.1 uncultured Thermoplasmatales archaeon
CATTAACATGTCGTAATCTGGCATGGAAATGAAAGAAACGAAAGGTGGTGAGTAAGAAATGGAAAAAAAATATATGGAAAGGCTGGTTGGAAAATACTGTAAGATTGTAACCAAAGAACCCGGTGAAGATAGAGCAAGTGTCGTTACAGGCACCCTTGAAGATGTAGATTATAAAGATGGTTTTATTTTAGTAGATTCTGAACAGGGTTTAGGATGTCTAAGAATAAACACGATTATTGCAATAAAACCAGGTCACAAACATAAAAAAGATAATGAAAAAAGAAATATTAAGAAAAATGATATAGGTGTAGTTGGTATTGGTACCCTTATTGTTTTTATCGCTATGATTTTAATTGCTGCTGTAGCTGCAAGTGTGTTAATAACTACTTCAGAAGAGCTACAAGCACGTGCTAAAACAGTTGGTACACAAACAATCAGAGAGGTATCAGCAGGTATAAGTGTTGATTCAGTTACTGGATATACTAACGCTGATAAAACTAAGATTACTTATCTTGCATTAACTGTTAGACCTCGTGCAGGAAGTAAAGATATTGACTTAAGTCTATGTACACTTTCAGTCTTATATGATAATTTAACAGTAGTTACATTAAATGAATCGCTAGTTCAAGTAGTAAATCTTGATAATACAAGTGTATTTTATACACCAATCTCAAGTGGATCAAATCAAACGATTATGGATAACACAACAAATACAACATTTGGAGTAATTGCAATTCATGATCCAGATAACTCAATAACAAACACATATGGTATGAACTCAGGGGACAGATGTCTTCTAATGATAAACTTAAGTTCAATTATTGAAGGTGGCGGTTTACCAGCTCGAGAATCAGTATCAGGAACTTTAACACCAGAAATAGGTATAAAAGCTCAGTACGATGTAACAGCACCAGCAGTTTTCTCAAAACGTATAGTCAAGTTAGACTAAGAAAAAAAGAAGAAAAAAATAACAATAAGGGGTTGGAATGCAACCCCTTTTATCTCTATTATATAAAATTAAGATCTTCATTATTCTTAATGAATTTTTAATTTCTTAAAAACAGCAATTTCTGCTTTTTCTCCGTTTAATATTATTGGTTTAGTATTAACTTCTATTGATAATCTTACATTATCTTTTGTCAATAACATTGTATCATAATAAGATACATTTTCACCTTTCAACCTCTCAAAATAATATTTTTCAATACCTGAAAATCCTTCTGGAATTATAAAATCAAAAATACTTTTTTCAACAATTTCATTTATTTTATATCCTAACAATTCTGCTAAGGCTGAATTTACTTCTTTGAAAATTCCTCTTTGAACAACTGCAGCACAACCATCAATATTATTGATTGTGCCATATTTATATTCTTCAATAGACTGATTGTTCAATTTTGATTTGGAAGAATCTTCATTAATATTAGTTGCAATATAGCTTTCAATTGCTTTTTCTTTATTTTCAACCCATTTAATTCTACTCTCGACTTCACTTTCTAATTTCTCAAGTTTCTTACGCCATTTAATTAAATCCTTTTTTTGTTCTGTAATTTTTTGTTTATCTTTTTCAAGTTTTACTTCTAATTTATTCAAATGCTTTTCTCTTTGATCTAATTCATGAAACATTGCATGCATTTCTTCCTTTTTTTTTCTGCCACCAAAAAAATCTGAAACTTGATATAAACTCTTACTAATTGGATCAATCTGCTTTTCATCAGTATTTTTTCCTTTTTTTCTTTCAAGTTTTTTTTGTAATAATAAATTTTTTTTCTCAAGTTGTATTTTTTCTTTTTCAAAATTTTTTAAAACTTTTTCAAATTCATTAAAATAATCTCCTTTATCACCTTCAATATTACTTTTATAATTTGATTTTATAACATTTTCTTTTTTCACTTGGATAATATTTCCAACAAAACCTATATCTCCAATCTTTCCTCCAAAATCTTTAACAGGAAAACTACTCCATGAAATCATTATATGTTTACCTGATCGATCTACTATTGGTAGATTGAAATCATCGATTAATTTATTTTTTCGAACGAAAAATAAGATATTTTTCCACTGAGAATTATATTCATTTGGTATTAATACATCTAAAAAGGACTTATTTAGAACATCATATTTTAAAAAACCTGAAATCTTTTCACATTCCTCATTGAATTTAATAATTTTATCTTCTTTATCAATTGTGAAAATTAAATCTTTAGTATCTGAATGATGCTCTTTAGCATTATAATTATCTATCCTCTCCATATATCCATCCATCGCTTTATAAAACAAAATAACCTTTGAAATATTTATAATATTTGTTCTTTTTCTATTGACTATTTACTTTAATACTTTTTGTTTTGAAAAAATAATTTTCCAAGAAATTATAAATAAGAAAAGAATCATTCAAAATAAGTAATAATAAAACTATAAATACATAATTATTTATTCTATTTATGATGCACAAGCACTCAATTTAGGAGGGGTGTAGATAAAACTTAGGATGGGAAAAGAAAAAGAAAATGCTGAAAATTCAGATGAAGAAAGTACAAATTCTGATGAAGAAAAAACTGATGAAAATCCAGAATCGGATATAGAAGATCAAGATAAAGAAGTAGAGGCAGAAAAACAAAAAACTGAGGAGAAAAAAGAAGAACCAGCTGATAAAAAAAATGTTGAAGAGCTTCGAAAAGTAATAAAAGTTGATGATAGTAACAAAGAAAAAACCAACGATAACAATGAAAAAGATGCAGATTTAGAATCAACAACAAGAGATGGAATGGAACAAAAAAGAGCGATTCTTCAGAGTATAAAGGATTTTGATTTTCAAATTAAAAAAAATCAAGAAGAAATAACTGCTATTAATAAAAAACTTGATTCTGTATCAAAAGATCTTGATGACCTTGTAAGTTTATATGAGATTGTATCTGAACAAATGAATCCTTTTGTTGGCCTTTCTAAAGTTACTAAAAAAAGAATTGATGCTTTAGAAAATTTTACAAAAGAAATTGAGGATTTAAAAACAAGATTAGGCGATATTGAATCATTTGCTGAGAGAGCTGGAGCAGATATTCAAAATATAAGAGTAGAGACTGCAGAACATCATGAAGAAAATGAAACTGATAATATACAGACACCTCCAACAACACAAAAACCTCAGATAGATACAGAACATCATGAAGAAAATGAAACTGATAATATACAGACACCTCCAACAACACAAAAACCTCAGATAGAAACAGAAAAACCTGAACCTGTCATTACCACAAAAGTTATTGAAAAAACTCCTGTCACTATTGTTAAGGAAGATTTGGCAAAAGATGATCTTGATATCATTATAGAGAAATCACTTAATGCTTTTAGCCTAGACGAACAGATTAACATAACAATTGATGAATTTATAGAAAGTTTATTAGCTTAGAAAAATAATTAGGAGAAACAATATGGGAGATAGTGAGGAAGTTTCTAACAATAAACCAACAGAAGGTTGTGATATAAAAAGTGAACTATCTACCCTAGTTGAAAAAAAACAAATTTCATCTAATATTGCTAATAGACTTGGGAAAAAACTTTTAGAAAAAAAAATAAAAATAAGCAAAGAGCAACTTCTAATTATTGTTAAAAAAATAAACAATGTTGTTCAAACATATTCAAAAAATGAACCATTTTTACCTCAGAAACAAACATCACAAACTAATCAATCAGACGAAAATATGCAGAAACTTATCGAAACAATCGAAAAACTTGAGAAAAGAATAACAAATATTGAAAGCAAAAAAAATGAAAATATTGTATTCCCCGAAGAAGAATTTGAAAAAACAGCATCACAAAAGATGATTACCACTGACGATATCAAACTACCAGAAAAATCTTCAAAAACAGTAAGTAGTTGGAAAGTTGATACATTAAAAGATGTTCCAACAGATCCAGAAAGTATAATAGTTCTTATGAAATGGCTTCAATATCTAATAGATAAATGCGGAAGAGATAATCTAGCAAACATAATGGATTATTATGTTGATGTTGGATGGATCTCACAAAATGCAAAAATTAGCCTTCTTGATTATTCAAATGGGATAACTGAAGAACCAGTAAAAAAAGAGGAATTATCACGTAAAAATATAACTGATTTACCATCCAAAGACCATATTCAATCATTTATTTTTATTCAAAAACTTAAAGGACGGGAATTTGATAGGCATTTTATTGATAGAATTGATAGTGAAATAAATAGACTTACAAAAAAACTTGATAATTATCAATTCAAATAACAATATTTATTTACTTGTTTTTTGATATATTTTTTAAATCATTAAATTAAATAGAGGGGACACTTTACAAATACTTACTAGTATGGGGTGATAATTCAGATGGGATTCTCTTTAACAGCATCAGCTGCAATTATCGGTGTAGCTATGCTTATGTGTCTTGAAGTTCTTTGGGGTGCAACACTTCCAACAATAGAAGATATTAATGATAAATATGATAATATGAAAGATAGATCAATTGAAATAACTCAAACTGATATAACAATTACAGATATAGTATGGAATGATCCAAATACTATTATTTCAGTAGAAAACAATGGAAGTATTACAGTAAACACAACGAATTGTAATATTTTATTTAATGGAGTTTCAAAATCATTTACCTGTAATGTATATAATCTTCATCCAGAACAGATAGCAACATTCTCTGTTGCTGAAAGTCTTAATCCTGGAGATATTGTTAAAATAGTAACTCCTAATGGAGTATCTGATTATTATACATTTTAATAAAAG
Source organism: uncultured Thermoplasmatales archaeon (assembly GCA_964628575.1). Lineage (GTDB taxonomy): Archaea > Thermoplasmatota > E2 > DHVEG-1 > DHVEG-1 > CAZVNH01. The sequence continues at coordinate 4,770 of CAZVNH010000044.1, forward strand.
GAGAGAAAAATGGGATTTAGTCTAACCGGAACACATGTTGTATACTTTATAGCAGCAGTAATTATTGCAAGTGCTGTATCAGGTGTATTTATAACTGTAATCAATAACGTTACATCAAGTTATCTAGAAAGAGGAAATAGAGTACAAGAACAACTAGATACTGATTTTAAAATAATAAATGATCCTAATAATATTCCAACTGAGGGAAGTAATTATGTTTTTTATCTAAAAAACATAGGAGGCGCATCACTTACAACATCTAATGAAACATTTCAAGTATTTATTGATGGAGAATATATTGCTATTGGTAACTATAATTTTTCAGTAACCTCTGTTCAACCAGAAGAAGTATCATCATTATATATTGCAACTAGTGAAGCTGTAGCAGGTGATCATACTCTTAGAGTAGTTGGTCCTCATGCAATAGAGGATGAGTTTACATTTACGATTTAGTAAATAATAAAATGGATGGGATATCACTCAATGGCTGTAAAATCAATTGTTTTAGAAAGAAAAGGGGAAAAAGATGGTTTTGCCCAAAGATTCGGAAAGGAAATACCAGATGGTACTTTAGTTTTTATGGAGGGAAAAGAAGGTACCGGTAAAAGTATATTTAGTCAAAGATTTTGTTTTAGTTTTTTAAAAAATGGATTTACTTGTTCATATGTCTCAACTCAATATACAATTAAAAGTTTTCTTCGTCAAACAGCATCAGTAGGTTATGATGTTAGAAAATATCTAATGACTGGAAAGCTTTTCTTTATATCAACAGAGGTTACACTTGCAGAAACAAAACCAAAAAGTACATTTCTTGAAGCATTAATTACATGCAAACAACTTTTTGATCCTGATATTATTTTTATTGATTCTCTATCAACTTTACTTCTTGAAGCCTTAAATGAACAAAATCTTGTAGAATTAACTAATTTTTTAAACAGATTAAAAGGATCAGGTAAAATTATAATTTTTACAGGTAATCCTGGTGAATGGTCTGAAAAAATTCATAACGCATTTCGCATGATATGTGATATTCATTATAAAATAACTCGTGAATCAATGCCTGGAATAGGAATTGTTCATAATATATATTTAGAAAAATTCAATGGTGCTAATCATAAATATGAACCATTAACATCCTTTTCTGTGAGACCAGGTGTTGGATTAACCATTGAAACAAGTGGAGTAGCATTCTAAAAAGAATTGAAGGTTAAAGATGACTGAAATAAAAGAAGAAGAAGTTAAAAGACTAATACAAGATAATCCTCATTTAAAAAAATATATAGATGAAATTAAGGAAAAAATGGGTATACCAAAGTTCTATAGTAAGGTTCCCAGGGATGTTAAAGAACAAGAATTTCCAAATATCATATATACAACAAAAGGAACTGTATTTATACATATTTATAAAACAAAAGATATGGAAAGACCTGAATATTATGCAATAGCACCTGTCCTATCCGATGTAGAAAAAGAAAAAAGAGAAAGAGCTCTTGAAATGATGTATGAAAGAGCTCATCTTAAAACCGATATAAAAACACAAGATGAACTTAGAAAAGCAATACGTGAGGTATTAGAACAAATAACAGTTGTTGATGAGAAAGCTGGAGGAAAAATCAGTAAATCAAAGGGAGGAAAAGTTAGAGTATCTTCTGTTGAAAAAATGGATATTGAATATGATATAACAAAAGATATTGTTGGTGGTGGACCATTAGAACCATTTATGAGGGATCCTTATATCGAGGATATTCATATTATTACAGGTGAAAATGTTCATCTCATTCACAAAGTATTTGATTTAGTTAAAACCAATATTTTTATAGATACTAAATGGGCAGATACCTTTTCACAAGAATTCTCTGAAAAAATCGGAAGTCCAGTTAGTGAAGGTCAACCTATTGCAGATGGAACCCTTCCAGATGGAAGTAGAGTTAATATTATCCATAGTAGAGACGTAAGTCTTAAAGGACCAAGTATGACAGTTAGAAAATTTAGTGAAACGCCAATTAGTATTACACAACTTATGAACTGGGGCACCTTTGATTCAAGTGTTGGCGCATATCTCTGGCTTGCATTACAATATGGATGTAGTATATTTGTATGTGGTGAAACAGCTAGTGGAAAAACAACAACATCTAACTCAATGTTTGTTTTTATACCACCTGAAAAAAAGATATATTCTGTTGAAAATACTCCTGAAGTTCAAGTTCCACATCAAGTATGGCAGCAAATGCTAACTAGATCAACAGGTCCTAAAGAAAGCCATGTTGATGAATCAGATTTATTAAAAGCAGCTCTTAGATCAAGACCTGATTATATAATTCCAGGTGAGACAAGAGGAGAAGAAGGAAGAGTAGTATTTCAGGCAATGCAGACAGGTCATCCTGTAGTCACTACATTTCATGCAGGATCTGTAACTAAAGTTATTCAACGTTTTACAGGTCACCCGATAAATGTTCCAAAACCATTTATGGACAATCTTGATATTGTTTTAATTCAACTAGCTATTCAGAGAAAAGGAAAAAAACTAAGACGAGTGATTTCAATAGATGAAATTGAAGGATATAATAAAGCTGCTGATGGAATAATGTCAAGAAAGGCTTTTGAATGGGATGCAGCAAGTGACACACATCTTTTTAAAGCAAACAGAAACAGCTATATTCTCGAAAATAAAATTGCATCACTAGCAGGTTTTCAAAACGCAATGGATATATATGACGAATTTGACCGTCGTAAACATATACTTGAACGGATGGTTGAAGAAAAAATCTTTGACTATTATGAAGTAGTTCAATTTATTTGGACGTACTATAGAGATGGAGAAGCAGGTTTACCAATTTCAATATAATCTTAAAAATAGGGGAGAAAAAAAGAAATGGGGAAGATGAAGGATGAAGAAATAAATGAAATTCTAATAAAATATCCCCATGTAAAAGAATACGTAGAAAAGATTGAAAAAAAATTTAGTCGCCCTGATTTTTATTCATCATTACCTTTTGAAATAAGAGATGAAAAACAACCAAATTTAATATATCCTGCTCAAGGACTTGTTTTTATTCATATTTTTAAAACGATTGATATGGATGAAAAAGAATATCATCCAATCGAACCAATATTAAAGAAAGATGAACAAATAAAACATGATCAACTTTTAAAGATAATTGTAAAAAAAGCTCCTAAAAAAGAAAGCGTAAGAACTGATGATGAATTAAAAGATGTATTACAAGAATTAATTGATGAAAGCATAACAATTGATGAAAAAGCAGTAAAAGCAGATGAAGAAGGTAAAAAAGGTTTATTCAAAGGTAAAAAAGTTGATAAAATTAAAGCAACATCAGTTCAAAAAAGAGCAATTGAATACTATATTTTGAAAAATATAGTAGGAACTAGTGAAATAGAATGTTTTATGCGTGATCCCTGGCTTGAAGATATTCATATTGTTGCTGGAGAAAAGATACATCTAATTCATAAGATCTTTGGAATGATTAAAACAAATATTGAAATCAGTAAAAAAAATGCAGATATCTTCACACGAAAACTTAGTGAAAAAATGGGAAGTCCTGTAAGCGAAGGCAATCCCATAACTGATGGAGTATTACCTGATGGAAGTCGAGGAAACCTTGTCTATAGTGAAGCAATAAGTATTAAAGGACCAAGTATGACTATTCGAAGATTCACAGAGACACCAATAAGTGTGACACAACTTATAAAATTCGGAACAATAAGTTCTGGAATAGGTGCATATTTATGGATCTGCTGTGAATATGGACGTAACTTTTTTATTTGCGGTGGGACAGCATGTGGCAAAACAACAACTATGAATGCAATAATTCCTTTTATACCACCAGATAGAAAGATATATACTGCAGAGAGTACACCTGAAATGCAAGTTCCTCATAAAGTATGGCAACAACTATTAACAAAGGATTCAGGACCAGTTGAAGGACGTGTATCTATGTTTGATCTTTTAAGAGCAGCTTTACGATCAAGACCAGAGTATATAATACCAGGTGAGGTAAGAGGAGCAGAAGGAAATATTGTATTTGGTGCTATGCAAACAGGACATCCAGTGATGACAACATTTCATGCTGGATCTGTAACTAAAGTTATTCAACGTTTTACAAGTGATCCAATAAACGTTCCAAAAACATTCATGGATAACCTTGATTTTGTTGTAATTCAACTTGCTATAGAGCGGGATGGAAAACTAATGAGGCGAGTAACAAATATAGATGAAGTTGAAGGATACAACAGAGAAGTAGATGGTATAATGTCAAGAACAGCATTTGAATGGGATGCAATGAAAGATGATCATAGATTTGTAGCAAATAGAAATAGCTACATTTTAGAAGAAAGAATCGCAAAAACTGCAGGATTTACAAATCTATCAGAAATATATGACGTATATGATGAAAGAAAACTTATTCTTGACCGAATGGTCGAAGAAGATATTATGGATTATTATGAAGTAGTTCAATTTATTTGGAGTTATTACAAAGAAGGAGTAAAAGGACTTCCAATATCAATAAAAGGGTAAATTTAGGATGGCAGATAAAAAAAAGAAGAAAGAAAAAAAATCAAAAAAAGATAAAAAGAAAAAAGATTCGGGAAAAAAAATAGGATTTAACGAACAATTAAGAATTGCCTATAGAAGCCTGGATAATCCTAAGAAATTCTACATTACTGTATTTTTACCTTTAGTAATAATGGGATTACTTATTTTTTTACTACCATTTATTCTACCAATAATTATTGGTTTTCCAATAAGTTTAAATCCAATGACAACAACAATTGGTGGAATTGTTCCGATTTTTTTAGCCATATTTTACCCATTTATAACTTGGAAGAACAAAGAAAATGATATAAATTCAAAAATGCATTTTTTTATAACGCACTTAAGAGTTCTTGCAATATCTGATCTTTCACTTAGAGATATAGTAAATATACTAAGTGGAAAAAAAGCGTACGGTGCTCTTGGTGAAGAACTTAAAAAAATGAGTGTTCTATCAACTCAATGGAAGTTACCATTATCTAAAACTTTCAGGTTTATTTCAGCAAGAACACCTAGTAAAATCCTAAAAGATTTCCTTGATAGATTTTCACAAAGCCTAGATAGTGGTGTCGAACATAGAGAATTCATAGAAACAGAACAAGAAGCAGTATTACAAGAATATAAAACAATGTATGAGACAAGTAATGAAAATGTAGTAATTCTTAATGAAGTCTATGTTGCAATGCTAATCGCAATTATTTTTGTAATGTCACTAGGAATTGTGTTACCGATTGTAATGGGAACTGAAGATATGAATATGTTTGTCTATCTTTCATCTTTTCTTCTAATAATAAGCGAAGGAATGCTAATGTATCTTTTAAAATCAATGATTCCGAAAGATGATATATGGCATGTAACAGGTGAAAAAGGAGAACTTGAAGAAAGAATTGGTAGATATTTTAAAATATCAGTTGTTTTAGTAATTCTATCTGGTGCAATTCTATTTTATGGGAAATATGGCATGGAAATGCCTTTATTTCAATTAATTCCTTTTGAGAGTATAATTGCTATAGCATTTACACCGTTGATTATTGTAGGAATAATGGTATTTAATGAAGAAAGAAATATTATCAGAAAAGAACGGAATTTTTTAAGTTTTCTTCCAGCACTCGGATCAATTTCAACAATGCGTGGTGGAAAGATAAATGATTCTGTATATTATTTAAGTGAAAAAGATTATGGAGTTCTAACTAATCATATAAGAGATCTTTATCGAAGGCTTAGAACTCGTATAGACGATGATGCAGCATGGGAATGGTTTGGAGTAGATACAGGAAGTAATTATATACAACGATCTAGTGAAATGTTTAGAGAAGCAACATATGCTGCTGCAAATCCACGTAGTGTTTCAAGGATGATATCAGAAAACATGAGGAAAATAAGAGATCTTCGAGTAAAAAAACTCACAATTGTAAATACCTCTATCGCATTATTTATTGGAATAACCTTTGGAATTGCTTTTTCAATATATGTCTCGCTTGTAATTGGAAGACATTTAAACGAAGTAATGATGGCAACAGGAAATCCATTTCAGACAAGTGAAATAAATGTAGGATCGATTTTAAATTTTATTTCACCAGAAATATATGATCAAAATTTTATAGTAATATTTGTCGTATTGTTAGTTCATTGTTTTATGATGGCATTAACATTAAGAGTTCTTCGAGGAAGTCATAAATATGTAACATATCTATATTTTGTGCCTTTAGTTTGGGTTGTTGCAATTACAAGTTATGTTGTTCAGGTTGGATTTGGAGGTATGCTTGGAGAGTAAAATAAATATATTAATTTCACAAAAATATTATAAGAGAAATTGAATAAACTAATTGGAGAGATCGATAAATATTGGATGATTATTATGAAAAAAATTGGTGTTTTAACAGGTGGTGGAGACTGTCC
>CAZVNH010000045.1:0-6434 GCA_964628575.1 uncultured Thermoplasmatales archaeon
GATGAGCATAACCGTTTTCGTCTATTTCAACCATGTTAAAATATGGATTTTTACGAGCAAGATTAACGCTATATAAGTTATTTGCATCATTTTTTATAAATTTATTAAAGGATTCATCTAAAAATTTGATTTTTCTAAGAGGTGCTGTTGGATCAAGATCAACTATTATATCATATTTAGTGTTATCTTCGTTTTCGCAGAATTCAACAGCATGCTTTATTACATCTACTTTCCAAATGTTATCAAGTGCAAGCTCTTTAGGTCTAATAAATGGTATTTCTGCGTCATATCTTTTTGATATCTCTGCTATTTTTTCTGAATCTGTGGAAATAATTATTCTATCTGATTTTCCCCATTTTTTAAAGATTTCAATTGTGTATGCAATAAGAGGTTTACCGGCAAGATCTTTAATATTTTTGTTTTTAACTCCTTTTGATCCTCCTCTCGCACAAATTGTCCCAAGTATTTTCATTACTATTACCTAATTTCTATATCTTACAATATTCTTCCCTGAAGCTAATTATCTTTTTAAAAGTTTTTAATGCCTCTGAGTAGTTATTCATAATTTTTAGATTTCGAGATTTGTATTCATTAAAAAAATATTTTAATTGTTTTGAATAGGTCTCCTCTTTTCCTTCTTTATATTTTATTATTTTTTCTTTACCATTTTCATCAATAGTTTTAATAGTATTATCTATGAGATTTCCTTCGACATATTTATCATTGAAATAAACTTGTATCTTTCTTTCATTTTTATTGCTGAAATAGTCAAGATGTAAGTTTCCTTTTATTTTATTTTCACAGGTAATTTCTGCATCTAATAAGTCTTCAGAATTGATTTTTAGATTACTTATTTTTTCACATATTCCATCTATTTTTTTAATAGTTCCAAAAAACCATGATATATAATCAAATTCATGTGAAAGATCTAAAATTACTCCTCCTCCAAGTTCTTTTTTTGCACTATAGGATTTTGTGTATTCCTGATTAGGTCTCCAGGTTGGTAGATATGAACTGCAAATTATTTTAAAATAAATTGGTTTTTTACTTTCTGATATTATTTTTTTAATATTTGATATAACAGGGTGAAATCTCATGTTGTATGCAACATAAGTAAAAAGTTTTCTTTTTTTGATTTCTTTTTCAAGAATATCAATATTTTTTTTATTATGCGAAAGTGGTTTTTCAATAAATAAATCAATATTATGTTTTGCACATTCAAGTGCTGTTTCAATATGTAGATGAGTTGGATTTGTAATAAAAGCAATATCTGGTTTTTGAGAAAAAACATTGTCTAAATTTTTATATTTTTTAATTTTAAGATCGTTTATTTCTTGTCCTTTTTTTGTTCTATATGAAATAATTTTTAAAGGATATTTTTCCTCTATTATTTTTGCATGTTTTTTTCCAATTGATCCAAGTCCAAAAAATACAATTTTTTTATCATCTTTTTCTATTGATGGCATGGTTTATTTGAGATAATTATTCTATTACTTAATACTTGGTTATATTAATATGGAAAAAAATTACTATTTAATTATAACTGATTCTTTTTCAGTTTTTTTTTGTTCATCCCAAATTGGATTTTTTAATTTCCACTGACCCCATTTATCTTTCTCAAAGATATCTCTATTATATAACTTATCCACTATATCCCAGAATTCTTTATGTGTATAACCTGTGAAATCAAGCCAATCCTGAAGCATACGTTGATCTAGTTTATGATCATGTTCTTTCACAAGTTTAATTCCTTCTTCTCTTGTTATCTTTCCTGATCTAATCCAATAACATGCTACATCTGTTGCACGGTGAAATCCAAGTTTTGGATATTTAAGCCAAGCATTTACCAAATAGCCAATAGTATCTACTTGATCATAATCTTCGACATAACCTGCACGTTTCCATTCTTCTCTAATATTTTTAAAACCATAGCTTTTTGCAACTTGATAATTCCGATATCCATCCCATGGAATAAAATAGCTTAGATATGCTGGATCAAGTTTAGCATTTTCAATTTCTTCTTTAGTTGGATATAATAATGCATTTAACTCTTGTTTTTTTATTCCTCTACTTTCCCAGTATTTGAAATCAATTGGTGTTGCAACAGTATTAAAGACTTGTTCTTTAGCTGAATATGTTTCTTTTTCTTGTACACCACCATATTCATAGCTAACATTTTCACCATAGAAAATAAGTGGAATATTATAATTAATTGCAATTCTAATAGGAAAAACATATATCGCAAGATCCATTGGCATAGCACCAAAACCTTTTTCTTCGAAATAAACACGTGTCATTTTCCTTGCAAGATCAAGGTTTAGATTAAGTGTAATATTGTCACATCCAAAAACATCACACATGTTTTTGAAATTATGTTGACCTGCTTTAGTAACACTAAAAGTGGTATTAGCAGTTACAAGAAGAGGATTCATACCAAGTTCTTTTTTTAATGTATGAATCTGAAAATAACTATCCTTTCCACCACTAACAGCTATAATACAATCCCAGTAACCATCATCTCGTCTATATTTATCACAAAGCTGTTCAAGTTCTCTCCAACGTCCGTCCCAGTCAGTATGCATTCTTTTTTCATAATGCCTGCATGCCTGACATATACCTTCACTATCAAGCTTTACACCTGGTTTTGTATCAGGCATAACACATCTATTACAATAATTCATAATATCAATACACTCCCATTCTTTTTCTATATGTTTTTAACCAAATCAAAACAACAAATAAATATCTTTCTCAATAATATTATATTTTAGGATTTTTTCCACTCTTGTTTAGATATATCCATAATAAAAACATCTATTTGTTTACCATTTCTTTCTAATTTTTCCTGCATTTTACCAACTTTTTTAAAACCAAATTTTTCATAAAGACTCAATGCAACAGAATTATTTTCAAGAACCATGGTTTTTATCTTATTAAATTCCATTTCTTCAAAAACAATATTCATAAGTTTTTGAAGCACTAATCTTCCAATTCCTTTTCCTCGCATTGATTCATCAGCAATATAAAAACCCCAATCTGTAATCTTATTTTTATAATCAATATCTGATAGAGTTACAAGTCCAACAGGTTTATCATCAACTTTAATAATCCATGCCTTAGCGTTATCTTGTTTTTTTAATTTATCTATCCAGTTTTGATGCTCCTCTTTTGAAATATGATGATTTGTGAACATATATTTGCTAACATTTTCACTATTTCTCCACTTTCGAATCTGTTCAATAAAATCATCATCTGTATCTAAAATATTAACAAATTCTATGTTCATTTTTAAAACCTAATTTAAATCATCCCATGTAATCCAACTATCTTCATCAATATCTTTTTTTGTAGTTTTACCAATTACATCATCTATATATTTTGGTTTTATTCCAAACCCTGGTCGCTTGATTATCAACATATCTTTTGTTATTTTTGTATCTTTCTTAATATTAATTCGAGCAATGATACTCCTACGACCCTTAGTAAGCATTTCCTCTTCCATTTCAGATGGTTTTTTCTCACCTGTTCCTAGTGCTTTTTCAATTTCTCTAATCTGCTTTATCATTTGTTTTAATTCTTCAGATTGTATCGCAAAACTATGATCAGGACCAGGCAAATTTCTATCAAGGGTATAATGTTTTTCAATTACTTTTGCACCCATTGCAACAGCTGAAACTGGGATATGATAGCCTAAAGTATGATCTGAAAAACCAATAGGGACCTGGAATTCTTCACTCATTGTTTTTATTGCATTTAGATTAACAATTTCAGGTGGTGCTGGATACATTGAGTTACAATGTAAAAGTATTATATCATCATTACCCTGAGACCTAATTGCAGAGAGTGCTTCAGATATTTCTTCAATATTTGCAAGACCTGTTGATAGAATTATTGGTTTACCTTTTTTTGCAGTATGCTTTAAAAGTTCAAGGTCAACAAGTTCAAACGAAGCGATTTTAAAAGCAGGTACATCAATTGAATCAAGAACATCAACAGAATCCTTATCAAAAGGTGTTGAAAAGAAATGCAAACCTTTTTTCTCCGCATAATTTTTTAATATTTCATGCCAATCAGTAGGCATTTCAATTGATTTAATAAGATCAAAAGGTTTAACTCCATCCTTTGAAAACTTAGGAGTTTTCTTTGAATAAAGTTTTTCAGCTTTAAAAGTCTGAAACTTTACTGCATCAACCTTTGCATCAGCTGCTTTATCAATAAGTTTCTTTGCAAGATTAATATCTTGATTATGATTAGATCCAATCTCTGCAATAACATAAGTTGGATTATCACCACCTATTTTTTTATCTTTAATTTTAACAATTTTTTTCAATTAAATCTCTCCAAATAGTCAACAATTCTTCCTTTACCTTTTCCATCAACAAGTTGTTTTCCATTTTCACTCATTTGCTTTCTAAGTTGATCATCACTTAATAATCTTTTAACATTATCTAATAATATCTTTTCATCAATTTTTTCCATAGTTCCCAGATTAATACTAATATTATTTTTTTCAAGATCTTCAGCAATTCCTTCTTGATTTTTTGCAATAGTAATTATCAGGTTTGGAATTCCGTTGTATGCAAGTTCATAGCAGGAGCTTCCACCTGCGCTTATTGCAATATCTGATTTTAGATATATTTCCGCCATATTTTCTGGTGATTTAAAAACTGAAACATTTTGATGATTATTGGAATATTTTTCTATTTCTTTATAGAAAGGATTCAGAGGTCCAGTAATAACAAGATATTTTAATTCATTAAATCTTGAATTAAGAATTTTTAAAATTTTTAATGTAAAGTTATTGTTATCTGTTCCACCAAAAGTAATCAATACGTTATGTGCTGTATTGAATTCTTTATTTTTCTCTTTGATTATTTCATCTCTAAGCATTACGTATTTTGATCCGAGAAGAAGTTTTGTATATTTTTCTGATGAATAACTTAGTTTTTCTGAACCAATATTCTGATTTAATACAACGTCTGAATAGTAATGCATTTTTGCTGTGTCATCTACTGATAAAACTTTAAAATTGTTTTCTTTAATTGTTTTGATATAATTTTCATTTATATTATAATGATCTGTTATTACCCAATCTATTTCTTCTTTTTTTATATAATCTATCAACTGTTTAAGATCTTCATCTATTGATAGATCTTTGTTTATTTGTTTAATAACTATATTATTATCTTTTATTTTTTTAATTAATTCTTGGTTTTGTATTTTTGAAAAAATATACACTTGATGTTTTCTTTTTATTAATTCTTCTGATAAAGCAAGACATCGCATTAAATGTCCTATACCGATTTTTTCGGATGCATCAAGTCTGAATAGAGTTTTCATTCTAATTCTGTGAAATAAGATTTTTATATAACCTTTATGGGTACTTCTCCTTCTAGCGTTTCTTTAACTTTTCCTTGTTTTTCAGCTTCTGTAGTAACCATTAATGCCTCATCAAAAACATTTAGAGTAAATTCTATGTCTTCATCACTTATTTTATACGACGGGAGCATGTTCCATACAAAATATACTCCTCTTTTTACAACCTCTTGCATAAAAAGAGTTTTTACCTGTTCATCATCTTCTCCCTGGATATTTCTATATTTAAAATCAAGCCTTGGTCCTAATCCGATGCATCTTATTTTACTGCCGTGTTTCTCTGCAAGACTGTTTATTCCATCTCTTAGTTTACTTCCTATTTCAAAAATCCTATCATAAACATTTTCTGTTTTTAAGATATCTACTACTGCTAAAAATGATGCAAGCGATAGCATTTCGCCACCAAATGTTGTGGATATAAATATTTTATCTCTTGCTTTTTCCATGATTTCCTTCTTACCGCATACAGCTGATAATGGAAGTCCACCTCCCATACTTTTTCCAAAGGTTGCCAGATCTGGAGTTACTCCAAAATATTCCTGAGCACCGCCAAGAGCAAATCTAAAACCAGTAACAATTTCATCAAAAATAAGTAAAGCACCGTTTTCCTTAGTAATTTTCCTTAGTTTTTCAAGATAGTTATCACTAGGCATTTCTGTTTCAAATGGCTCAATGATTACACAGGCGATTTCTCCTTTATGTTTTTCAAAGAGTTCTTCAACTGTTTTGATATCGTTATATTTTATTTCAAAAACTGTATCTTTATATTGTTTTGGAATTCCACCGCTTTTTTTAGAATCTGCAAGACACCATTCATGCCATCCATGATAGTGCCCCTTCAATATAATATCTCTTCCAGTATATGCTCTAGCAATTCTAACTGCTGCCTGGGTTGCCTCTGATCCAGTTTTTAAGAATCTTACCATTTCAGCACAAGGAATAATATCCACAAGTGTTTCTGCAGCTTTTACCTCTAGTGAATTTGGAAGTGAAAAAATTGTCCCAATCTCAAGTTGGTCCTTTATAGCTTTTTTTATCTTTTCTATTCTATTTATGCC
>CAZVNH010000045.1:6444-8842 GCA_964628575.1 uncultured Thermoplasmatales archaeon
ACATGGACCAAGACCCATGGTATAATCAATATATTTATTTCCTTCTAAATCCCATACATACACGCCATCTGCTTTTTCAAAAAATATAGGTGAAACTCCCTTTACTCCAACAGATGCCATTTTGCTATAAAGCTGGGTTCCATTCATAATAATATTTTCAGCTTTTTTCCATAATTCAAGGGATTTTTCTAAATTATTATTTTTTTGCTTAAGCATTTTTCCTCACTTTTTCACAATTTTATCTTCTTTTAAGGATTTCAGATATCCTTCGTTTCTTTTAATCCCAGAGTTAATATTTTTCAACTCTGGATTTTTTTCTAAAAGTTTTAAAACATCTCTCATATGAAATACATTATTTTTGTTATAAAGTCTTTTGTAGATTTCTCGAACAAATTCAAGATCATTAGGTTCATCAACAGTCCATCTCAGATCAGAGAGATCTTCTGTGTTTTCAAAATTTTTTATTTTAAATTTTTCAGGATGTTTTGTTATATATGGAGTGACATGTTCTCTTTCAGACATTAATCTTGCATCATTCCATGTTTTTTCAAGTGGTTTATATGAAAATACCTCTACACAAATACCATCAGGATAAGTAGGTTTTATAGTATTACTTACATAGTCAAAAATATTATCTAAAAAATATTTTACAATACTATCAACAATTTCAGGATCAACTAAAGGACAATCACCTGTTATTCTAACAATGATATCTATATTATTTTGTTTTGCAGCTTGATAGTACCTATCAAGAACATCCTCTGTACTACCACGAAATATCTTGAAATTATTTTCTTTAACAATTTTTACTAATTTATCATCAGTTTTTTCTTCTGTTGTTGCAACTATTATTTCATCAATTAATTCTGATTTTTGAAGTCTCTCAAGAAGTCTTAGAGTCATTGGTTTACCAAGAATATCACTTAATGCTTTTTCAGGAAGTCTAGTTGAATCAACTCTTATTTGAACAATTGCTGCTATTTTTCTCATAATTTAATTATTTCTCCTTTTTCTGCTGATTTTTTTGCAGCTAAAGCTATTTCAAGAACCATTCTTGCATTTTTTCCATTAATCAGAGTTTGTTTATTATTTTTAATACAGTCTAAAACATATTTCATTTCTTCGACATACATATCATTTGGATCTGTTTTTATATTATATTGTTCAATTTTATTTTCATCTATTAAATATTGATAAACAATTTGATCAGTATAATCAAAATATAGTGTTCCTTTCTCACCAATAATTGTACAGTTACGTGAATAGCCTTTTCTAATAAAATCAAGATGAATTGAGGCAATTTTATTGTTTTTAAATTTTAATATGATATCTGCTACATCTTCTACGTTAACCTTTAGATTACTAAGTTTATTTGCAAAACAAGAAACCTCTTTTATTTCACCAAGAAACCAAGTGATATAATCTATTTCATGTGATCCATCAAGTATTATTCCTCCACCTAGTTCTTCTCTTGCCGTATAACTTTTTGTGTAATCCTGCCATGGTCGCCAATCTGGTAAATATTGTCCAAATTCAGCTTTTCCATAAAAAATTTTACCAATCTCTTCGTTTTCAATTTTATTTTTTATTAATCTAATCCCATTATTAAAACGCCAGTTATAACCAACAAAAACTAGTTTTTTTTTCTTTTCTGCTTTATTGATTAACTCATCGACACCTTCGATTTTATTTGAAATTGGCTTTTCAATAAATATATTTGTATCAAAATCAATTGCCTTTTTTGCAATTTCTAAGTGGTTACTTGGTGGAGTACATATTAAAACAAGGTCAGGATTTTGACCAAGACCTTTATCCAATGAGTCATATGTATCGATATCATATTTTTTTTTAATATCGGCTAAGTGTTTTTTGTCAGCATCAAAAGAAGATATATCATTTGAGGATAGATTTTGTAGATTCTTAATATGTCTTTCTCCGATAGAACCGCATCCAATTACAAAAATTTTCATTTAGTTACTCCTGTAAAAACTCAATACTTTTTTTAATGAATTGATGACATCTTCTACATCAGTATCAGACATTTTTGGAAAAAGTGGTAATGTTAAATTTCTTTTATAAAAATCTTCGGCAATAGGAAAATCGCCCTGTTTAAAACCAAAATTTTCAACATAATATGGGTGTAAATGTACTGGTATATAATGAACATGTACTCCAATATTTTCAGCTCTTAAAGCATCAAATATTTTTTTTCTATCAACATTAAGTTTTTCTAGCTTTAATTTAATCATATACAAGTGAAAAGCTGATTTAACATCAGGTTTTTCAAAAGGTGTAATTATTTCATTAATATCCTTAAATGCTTCATTATATCTATCTACAATTTCTCTTCTTTTTTTTATAAACTTTTCAAGTTTTTTAAATTGACTAATACCAAGAG
>CAZVNH010000045.1:8852-11196 GCA_964628575.1 uncultured Thermoplasmatales archaeon
CCGGTAGCTTTTTCAGCTGGTTTATTCCTAACGCACATTGAAAATCTGTAATCCGATAGTTATATCCAAGTGCCTGCATCTCATAATACCATCCACCCTGGTTTTTATACATTTTTTTAGGATCTTTTGTGTTTCCATGTGTTCTAAATAAAAGAAGTTTTTCATAGAGCTCTTCATTGTTTGTAAGAACCATTCCTCCTTCACCAGTTGTAATATGTTTAACAGGATGAAAACTAAAAATAGAAATATCTGATAGCCCTCCAACTTTTTTTCCCTTGTATTCTGAACCAATTGCATGTGACGCATCTTCAATTACAATAATGTTGTTATCATTTGCAATCTCATTTATTTCATCTATGTCACATGGCTGACCTGTGTAATCAACAGGGATTATTGCCTTGGTTTTATCTATTATTTGTTTTTTTATTTCTTTTGAATCAATATTATATGTATCTTTTTTAATATCAGCAAATTTTACAATACCATTTTGATATAATATACAATTTGCACTTGCTGCAAAAGTCATTGGAGTGGTTATCGCTTCATCACCGTCTTTAATATCTGCTGCATAAGCTGCTGCATGAAGTGCGGCCGTTCCAGAAGAAACAGCCACGGCATATCTTACTTTACAGTATTTTGCGATTGTTTCTTCAAATTCTTTTATCTTTGGACCCTGAGTTATCCAATCGTTTTTTAGAACATTTACAACAGATTTTATGTCATCTTCATCTATCCACTGCTGTCCATATGGTAAAAATTTATTTCGAGTTGGATTACCACCTTCAAGTGCTGGTTTAGCGTTCATTCTGATTCCTTAATTATTTTCATGAGTTCATTTTTTGTAAGCCAATGATCATTTATTTCACTTGAATATCTGAAATCATCAGGTAGTTTTTTTCCTCCCTCTAGGTGTCGTTCATTCCAGAAAGGATGTTCTGGTTCGATTACATAAAAATCTTTGAATTCTAAAGTCTGTCTGGCTTCATCCTCAGTTATCATTATTTCATGTATCTTTTCACCAGGCCGAATTCCTGTAATCTTTTTCTTTGCATTTGGAGCAATTGCATCTGCAAGGTCAATAACTTTCATACTAGGCAGCTTGGGAACAAAGATTTCACCACCTTTCATCTTTTCGATACAATCGATTACAAATCTAACTCCATCATCAAGTTTTATCCAAAAACGAGTCATTTTATTATCAGTAATAGTTAGTTCACCTGTTTTTTTCTGCTCAAGAAATAAAGGAACAACACTACCTCGGCTACCTATAACGTTTCCATAACGTACACAGCTTAATTTAGTTTGAACCTTTCCAGCATAAGAGTTACCCTGGATAAATAATTTTTCAGCTGTCATTTTTGTAGCACCATACAAGTTCACTGGATGAACTGCTTTATCAGTGCTTATTGCCATTACCCTATCTACACCATTATCTATCGCAGTATCAATAATATTAATTGATCCGTCAATATTTGTTTTAACTGCTTCAATTGGATTATATTCACAAGAAGGAACCTGCTTTAATGCTGCAGCATGAACAACAATATCAGCATCTATCATAGCACGATGTAGACGATCTTTATCTCTTACATCTCCAATAAAAAAACGAAGCCGGTCATCGTTGAATTTCATGTTCATGTCATATTGTTTTTTTTCTCCACGTGAAAAAATACGTATTGCTTCTGGCTCATGCTCATTTAAAACTATTTCTGTGAATTTATGACCAAAAGAACCTGTTCCACCTGTTAATAATATAACTTTATTTTTTAATATATCCATTCTTCTCCCTCGATTAAGGATTAATGATTTATAAACTTGTGAATTATAATGATTTTAAATAAGTTATTGATATAATGATAATATCAAATATTATCTACCATCCCTGATAGACTCCATCATTGATTATAAAATTACATATATGATCAAGGTATTTATTATGTCCTGGTGCTAACTCCTCAATATTTTTAATATTCCAGCCTACATTTAAGAAATTTTCATTATATATAAAATCTCTTGGAACAAAGTTTTTAATGAAATGAAAATAGCTATATACCTTTGCCATTTCTATTTGATCTCTTTTTAATTTAAGTTCTTTATTAAGGATGTTTTTATAATCATTTTTTGATTCTATATCAAAAGTAAATCCTTTTTTTCTATAGTGTGCATTTCCAGCGGCTATTACTGGTATTTCTTTCAGAGACATTTCAAGTCCGATTGTTCCAGTAAAAACTATTCCTACATCAATATATGGAAATACTGAATATGGACTGATACTTGTATTAGGTGGAATAATTTTTATGTTATCTGGAAGTTTTGGATATTCATTTTCTATATAATCTAATAC
>CAZVNH010000046.1:0-11167 GCA_964628575.1 uncultured Thermoplasmatales archaeon
ATTCTTGAAAATGGACGTTTACCCGGCCATGGTTTACATTTATCATAAAAATTGAGTTCAAAATCACCAAATACTAAAGATATTGTAGTGCATAATTCACCTGTACTACTAAAATAATCTAAGAATGTCCAATTTGGAGGAGTTGGTTTTTTCAAGAATATATCTGATGATCTTGACCTTGTAATACTAATATAAAAATTAGTTGATCCAAAGAGTGGTAAATCTAAAGTATTTGAACCTCCAACACCTATAAATCCTGTTACTTTTTCAATTGATAAATTTTTTAGTCTTGGGATGTTATCATCTGTTGATCCAGTATTTATAATCTGAAATGAAAAACCTAAATTAAAATAATAATTAGGTGTTAAATATCCTTCATAATCATCTGGTAGCCAATCATAGACATTTCCGAAATATAAAGTGATTGGCTCTGAAATTATTTGTGGTATAACTGTTGTAGCTGCGGTAACATTAATACCATATTCAAATTTTATAGATCTTGGTTTTAAAAGAGTAGCATCAGAATAGTTCAACGTTGCAGAAGCTCCAATGGAATGCTCTATAGAATAAAGAGATTTCCATCCCCAAATTGAGTTTGGAGCTGAGGCTTCAATTATTTCCTTGGCGGTAATACCAATATTAAAAAAGCCAACATCAAAATACTCTGAATCAATATAAAATAATGTTGAAATTTCTACACTAAAATTATATCGTATTCCTTCTTCTTCCACAGGTTCTTTAATTTGTGGAATTAAAAGTGATGGGGCAATCTCTAAACTCCAATAACCTGAAGGTTTTATTGTAAATGTAATCCCATCTGGCAATGATAATATAGCTGAAAGTGTAAGGCCAGTTTGTACTATTGATGGTTGTATTTGGTAAGGATCAGATGGTGTACCTAATGAGGAATATGCAACAATTGTTAAAATTGGATTTAATCCTATTTTTGACATATCATAATTTGGAGAGTTCCACCCATCTGAGCTATCATAATCTGTCTCAATTAATCCATTCATGTTAAACTCTACATAATCGATTGTTTCCCCTACTGGAGGTGTTACTATTGCTTCATAGTGGTTTATAATTGAATAATTACTTAGAAAAAATCCTTTTAATAAACTTTCAACATTTTCAATTGTTGGTTTTGTAGATCTTTTATCTTCTTCTGATAATCCATCAGGGTTAATATTTGAATCTGATGTTTCATTTTGTGGTTCTGATGCATCTCCAGTTTTGATAAAATTACAATTACTTATTACTAACAAACCTATTATTACTACTATTAGTGATGTTTTAAAATTTTTGTTTTTCAATTCTTTCTACCTCCCCAAAAAACATTATTTATAATAAATTTATATAAGTTAAATCTTACTATAAAAATATTTATTTTTTCATTTTTTTATAAGAAAAAAAAGAGTTTTTGTTAATCTCTATTCACCCAGCATAATCCAGAGTCTTGGAAGTTAACAACTCCATTCTGATTCACATCATATAATCCATCATAAAGCATTACCGTATCTCTATGTATCCAGCATAGACCTGCATCCTGGAAATTAACAATATCATTGTTATTTACATCATATCTACTTCCAGTTGTTTTATAATAATAAGAGTTATTAACCCAATTATTTCCATCTGTTACATTTACACTCCAAATATACAGGGTGTTACCCCAAATCCAATTGTTTCCATTAGGAAAATGTTGAAATGTGCCATTTGTAACCGCTGAAAAATTTTCAATTAAAATCCAATCGTTATCCATATTTTTCCATTTAAAATAAACATTGAATGTATCATTATCATAATCAACAATTGAAATAGACAATTTGTCTACTGGACGACTACAATTTTCTGAATTATTAGCAGGATAATGATCAAATAATATAGGTTTTGTATAAGTTTCAATCAATCCTTCAATATCAGGAGGTATCTCTTCATCAATTATTCCATCATTATCATAATCCATCTCCAAAATAAAGGTTGAATTTTCTTCTGGTAAATCAATATATCCTATTGTTTGATTGGTAACAGTTATATTAGTAACACCTTTAGAATATGAGGATTCATTTGATATGGACGAAATCTGAGAAAAATTAAAATTACCATTATCATAGGAATCAATTGTTATATTATATGATAAATCATCAGGTAAGAAGAATGTTTTACTCTCATTAAATATAAAAATTTCTGAGCCAGGAATTTCATTTAATGTTTCATTAATAATTTGTCCATTTTCATCTTCAATAGTAACATTTATTGGACATTCAAAAGATAATATTTTTTTATTAGATTTGAATAAATCATTTAATTTGAGATTAATATACGCCCATACATACATTAATGATTTTTCTATTAAATCAGATTCATAAGCAATTGCTACTGAATAACTGTTATATTTAAAATAAATATCTTTTTTATTTTGATAGTCATAATAAAAATAATTAATTTTATTTGATGTAAAATTAAATTGTATTGTTTTTGTCATTCCTGGAAAGTTATTATCATATATAACTATATTTTTTAAATCATCAGAAACATCGAAAAAATCAATTGCTACTACTGAATGTCCTCCCAAAGTTACAGAATCTTTATATGCAGTAATCGATAACATAACAGGAATATCATTCTCAATCAGGTCTTTTATTTCATTATATTCATTTTGAATATTTAAGGAAGTATTTTGATTATCTAAGATTATTGAGTTAATAATAGATGGAACTTGTTTTAGTTGATATGCATTAATATTAGTTTTAACACCTTCAGCATTTTTTAGCATATCAAAAGTTGTGTCTTGAACAGGTTTATTTATCAGGTCTAAATAATATAAAATACTTGTAGCAGAGATTCCATAACAATGTCCACTCTCTTCAGATTTTTTATTTACTGCAAACATCATTAATAAATAAATAGGATAAAATTCGATAGGAATATCCAACATATTAAAAAGTGCTTTAAGAAATCCCTGTAATTGTGTCTTATCATCATCAGTATTGTTATAATTTTTAAAATGATAAGCATCTATATCAATTTTAAAATTATTTAATGAGTTAACAAATATACTTTCTCTTAAACTATTATTCTCCTCATTAATTTCATTTATCTCCCTAAAAAGATCGGCATAAACAATAATTTCTTCATTATAAATATTTATAATCTGTCCAGCTTCCCATACAATAGTTATATTCTTGGATTCCCCTGCTTTTAAACCATTAACTTTGACATTTTCTATGTATCCTAAACTGCCATTTTCATCAAATTCATAATAATCATAATATGATTTTTCAAAGAAAAAAATTGAAAAATTAGAATTTATATTATCGCTGCCAATGTTTTTTATTTCTGCAGTTATTTTAATTGGTTCTCCTTCAATAGGATTTGTTTTATTGAAAGTTATATTTTCAACAACTAAATCAACATCTAAAACTTTTATTTTATTCCAAGACGAGTTTGTAGTATGAACTAAAATATCACTTTTTTTAGAATTCGCAAAGATTTTGTAGTTTGACAAATTTGAACTATGTATTTTTTGAATATTTAGTTCAGAATAAGTTTTAATACTAAAAGATGAAGAATTTGAATTATGTATAAATTGGTTATACATTTCTGAATTAGTTTGATAATATGAATCTGCTGAATTTGATGAATGAACAATATTATCAGTAGTTGGCTGCAAATCTGCTATACATATATATGTATTTGTACTAATAACTAAAAAAGATAGAATGATTATTAATAAAATTTTTTTGATCATTTTACCTCATTATGATAGAACCCAAGTACTAGTTGAATATCCAATAGTTACTGGTGGGAAATTATATAATTCAGGTGTTGATGGTGACAATATTTGATATGTAATTTCGTAATATTGCAAAGAGTCTAATGAGAGTAATATATCTGAATCAACAGGTAAAATCTGAATGATTTTTAAATTGTCTTGATTAGTTACACTTTTTTGAAATAAATCATTATATATTAAAGTATCATTTTTAAGATACCTTTTTTCTATATTTATATCAATTATATCACCACTTGGGATTGTGAAGTTATCATCAATTCTAATTGTTAAACCTATATTATTTAACTCTGTTATAGCAAGTGGATTAAAAACTCGAATCTTCATTTCTATAAATGTATCTAATTCTATTTCTTCTGGAAAATGTAGATTTATTGATGATATATATGAGCTAGGAAATGGATAATAATATCTATAGGTATCAGTGTAATGATAACTTGGTGCATTCCAGTAGTCTCCAAAGTACCCTTCAAAAGGTTTTGTTCCCCAGATATGAATAGTTTGTGGACTCCATTCAATATCTATCTTTTCATTAGCACCTAATGATTGATTCCATTCAGGTATTCCAAGATTATTTGTAACTCCTTCTGCATAAAGAGTATTATTGCTAAAACTTCCAATATGAGTTCTATATCTAGATAAACTTCCTAAAAACACATGAAGATATTTATCACTTCCCATCATATGAGAAGGAGGAATGTAAATACCTGTTTGTTGACAATTTCCATACCAATTTATGTCATTAAAAATTAGAATTGGTTTAGTTGAATTAATATGACATCCAGAAGTCCATGTATACGGTCCATATTCTCCAACATCTAAATTTAATGATTCATCAAAATTCCCATCATTGTTTAAATCAATATTAATATCCGTATTATCTTCAATAATCAGAATCATTTCAACATCTTCATTTATATTATAAAAATCTGTTCCAGGTGGGCCAATAAAACTATTTTTATTATAACAATAAAAGACTTTATCTGAAAAAACTCTTGAATAATTATTGACAAGAAATGTACCACCATTTATATCGATATTAATTTGTGAGTCTATTAAGTCATTAAAATTTTCATCGATAAAAATAGTTTGAGGTTGCTGAGATGCAAAATACCATGTTCCTTGTGGTATATAATATTCATTTTTTAAAACATTAATTGGTGGTACAGATGAAAGATAATAAACTTCAGCATTGGTGGTACCGGTTTTACATAATCTTTTTTCATATACTATTGGCTTATCTGAATATATTCTACTTCCAGGATAAGGAGAATTTGGATCAATATATTCACTTGCATCAAGTTCATATGAGTGATCATATATCCCATCATTATTTGTATCTGAATAAATTGTAGTATTATCAAACAATGAGTATGCAGTTCCACCTCCTATTAAATATTCAGTTCCAACACCATAAAACGGATCAATATATGGAACTGTATGATGATCATTTTGTGGAATATTTAATTCTATATTATCATGAGTAAATTTCTTTTCTGTAGTTTCATTATTTAAATTTAAAACAATTATCGTTGTACATATAAATACAGTAATAATTATTAAAAAAGTAAATTTTATTTGGTTTTTTTTCATTTATTCGAATCCTCCTTCTAACAAATAGAAAAATATGTATCTTCTAATTTAAGTTAAATCTTACTATAAAAATAGTTATTATTTCATTTAAAAAAATAATGATATTAATCCCTATTCACCCAACATAAACCCGCATCCTGGAAATTAACTTCGTTATCTTGGTTAACATCATAAAGACCGTCATAAGGAGCATTACTAGTTCGATGAACCCATGTAAGACCAGCATCCTGGAAATTAACTAAATCATTATTATTTACATCATAACGACTACCGCTCGTTGTATAATAAAATGTTTGATTAGTCCAAGCAACTCCATCAGTTACATAAACACTCCAAATATAAGTAGTGTTTCCCCAAATCCAGTCATTACCAGATGGAATAAAGTTATATGTTCCATTTCCGACATCATTAATTAAGTTTAATAAAGTCCAAACTCCAGTATGGTTTTCCCACCAGAAATAAATATCCAAAAGATCACCTTCAAAATCATTAACAGCTATCTGTAGTTTATTTGGAGGACGTTCCACATCAACAGTTCCTGCTAAAGGATACTCATTAAAAATTATTGGTGTTTGGTTTTCCAAAGGAAATGAATTCATATATGGATAATTATCCTGGGTAGACCAACCTGTTGAATATGGTATATCACCTATACCATCACTTCCTGGAATATCCTGATTTGGACCATGATAATTATCAAGTCCAGAATATCCAGTCCAATAGTTACCACCTAATGGATATCCATTATCCCAAGAATTTGAACATTCATCATGAGCATTAATAGAGTTATAAATCATATTATTATGATAAAATAAATTATTTTTACTTTTAAATTCAGTACTTATTCCATATTCATTATCATAAATAAGGTTATTAACAATAAAATTTTCCATACCATGATAAAAAAACAACCCATAATTATTATCATAAATATAATTTTTTATTACGAAATTTTTATTAGAATCAACAATTTGGATACCATAACCACAATCAATAACATTATTTTCAACAATGGTATTATTTTTAGAATCACCAAGATTTATACCAGTATCACATCTTTCAATATTATTGTCAATAATATTATTATCATCGGAATTACTAAAATCTATACCATCATTTCGGTTATTATAAAAATCATTATTTTTTATACTACAGTTATTACTATTTACTAATAAAATACCAAAAACAGTATTTGATAGGTTTTGATTTTCGATAGTAACATTTGTACAATCAAAAAGACAAATTTGACCCGCATCACCGAGAATAATATCATGTATATTTGTTAGTATTAACAGAGGTTTTCCGTTAACAGTATTATTGTATATATTATTAGTTAAAATTGTCCAAACTGGGATACCATCATTAATAAAAATATTATTACAAATAATGCTGTTATAACCATGATAAATACATATGCCACATCCATTATTAATAAAATTATTATTAGAAATAAATAAATTGTTTATTATGTATCCATCGGGATCTGATGGTTGAAAGATACCTCCTCCATTATCTGAAATTATATTGGAAACAAAGGTATTATTTGATTTTTTTAGTAGTATCGCACCGTAATTTGAATTTATATTATTATTTTTAATAATATTGTATTCTGAAGATATACTTATTCCTGCATAGCTACTATTAAATATGTTAAATCCGCTAATATTTACCCATTTAGCAGAAATTTGAATAGTATAATCATTGTCATTACCATCAATTTTAGTAGTATTTTTATCTTCACCAAATAAATTAATTGTTTTATCTACAACAACATTCTCATAATATGTCCCATTATAAACATAAACGTTACTTCCAAAAGTTGCATTATATATGCCTTCTTGTATTGTTTTTACATGTGTAGCATTATACCAAGATGGGTCTGCATCATCATCAACATATATATCCAGTGGTGATAGAGTAGTAGCATTTATACCCTGAATTGTAACATTATCAAAACCAGCCATATAATATCCATAAGGGCTATTTTTAATATACATCCTAATATGTATTTCAGTAGTGGATAAAAATTCTGAACTATAAACCCAACCGCTATCAAAAGAATCCATTATAACTCGATATTTATTACTATATATTTCAATAACATTCCCCCAAGTACCATCATCTCTATAACCCAAAGTTACATATTCACTATCACTTGAATCCTTATATTGTAATAAATCAAAGTTTCTATAATAATTTATAGATATAGAATTACCATCTTCATTAAAAACCTGAAATCGTATTTGCCCAAAAGGGTTATCGGAAGATATAACGGATATCATATCTACAGATATATTCACAGAGTTTGAATATGATATTGACACGGGACCAGATGAAATACTTTCAATACCTTCAACCCCATTTACTCCTAAATAGAGTTCTGTTCTCTGATTTTGCTCATACCAAACACCATGTGTATAATATTCATCTGAATAATATTCAGACCATTTACTAAAATTTTTATCATTATCATCAAAGTTATCCTCAAAAAGAATACCATATTCACCATCATCTCTATTTACAAATACCTCTACTGCATCAGATTGAAAAACAGATGTAATAGAAATGACTACCATCAAACTTAAAAAAATTATTTCTAATTCTTTTATCATTATCCTTTCTCCCTTTAATATATAATTTTTTTATAAAAATTGTAATAAATCATTTATTATTAAACATTACTAAGTAAAATTTATTTAAAACATAATGAAAAAAAATATTAAATTTATAACAAAATGTATTAAATCATTAAAAAAATAAAAAAAATTAGAATTATTTAATCCCTATTCACCCAGCATAGTCCTGCATCCTGGAAATTTACTACACCATTCTGATTCACATCATAAAGACCATCATAGGATGCAACATTATCTCTGTGAATCCAGCATAAACCCGCATCCTGGAAATTAACAACATCATTATTATTTATATCGTATCTACTGCCACCAGTTGTAAAAGAATATGTTTCATTTGTCCAGCTCGAGTCATCTGTTGCATTTATACTCCAAGTATATATTGTATCTCCCCATATCCAATCATTTCCCATTGGAATATAATTAAAGGTCCCATCATTAACATCTGTAAATGTCTGTAACGTCATCCATTGATTATCATGATTCTTCCACCTAATACATATATTCATTGTATCATTATTTGGATCTTCAACATCTGCACCAATTTTTGTTGGAGGGCGCTCAATATTAATTAGATTATTAGCTGGATATTCATTATTAAAGATTGGTGAGGTGGTAAAATCAACTGATATATTATAATAAGAAGAATAATTTATATTTGTCATCCCGTTGATAAAAATAGTACTATTAGTTGTATTAAATTCTTCAATAAAAAAATGAATTTGTGCTCCACCAGCAGCACCATGTGAACCAGTTGGATCAGCAAGTGATATAAAATAATTTTTACATAAAAGACTGTTATTGATCTTTGTATATTGATACTCAATAGCGCCACCTGTCTCTGGTCTATCAATAATCATCACAGTAATATTTGTCCCATCAGGATAAACATCTCCTGATTCATCTGTTGCAAAACCCTCAAAAGCATGGGGAATCGCAGCATTAGAAATATCAAAAAATGATAAAGAAAAAAATATAGAAATAACTAGAAATATTATTGTATTAATCTTTTTCGTTTTAATTACCTCCCTTAAATATAAATATTCTATAAAAATTGTAATAAATTATTTTTTTTTAAATATTACTAATTAAAAGTTATTTGAAATATCTTAAAAAAAAAATAAATATAATTATAGTAAATTGTTTAAAATATATCAAGAAATAAATAAAAAAAGAATTAAAATGAATTAATCTCTATTCACCCAACATAGACCTGCATCCTGGAAATTTACTACACCATTTTGATTCACATCATATAGACCTTCATAAGGAGCAACTGTATCTCTATGTACCCAACATAGTCCTGCATCCTGGAAATTAACCACATCATTATTGCTTACATCATACCTGCTACCACCAGTAGTAAAACTGTATGTTTCATTAGTCCAACAAAATCCATCTGTTACATTGATACTCCAAGTGTAAGTTGTATCTCCCCAGATCCAGTCATTCCCAGATAAATTATAATTATATATTCCATCCGTTACATCATTAAAATTATCTAAACAAGACCATTCTTCAAGATGATTTTTCCACATGATATATATATCCATATGATTTCTATTAGAATCTTCAACAAAAGCAGATAAACTAATAGGTGGTCGATCAACATTTTCGCTGTTGTGTACAGGTGATTCATCAAATACAACAGGTGCTTGATTTATCTCATAGGGATTAGTAGAAATTATCCGAGACTCTATCTCAGAGCTTTTACTATCAAAAACGATATACCCAGTAACAATAAAGTTTCCATCAGACAAATAGGTTGTATCAAATTGATTTATAAAAGTAATATTTCCTCCTACTGGTAGATTATTAATTGAATTATTAAAAGAACCAACAATATGACCTTCTTCATCTTGAATTCTTGCACATGCTGTTCCAGACAGAATCATTGTTCCAGTGTTTTCACACGTCATTGTTATTTCTATTGTATCACTTATATTGAAGTATGTTGGAAGAGCTGTAAAATTTGAAAGTAAACAATTACTATCACCTATCATGAACATTTGTTTACCCTCATCAATTAGTGTACCATTAATTGTTATTAGTTGAATATCCCAATAATAAATATATTGATCAAAGCCAGTACTATTCCATGTATAGCTAACTGATGTAACATTAGTTATATTTTCACAAAAACGTAGAGGCAAACCCTCTATAACTCCTAAATCATCTGAAACTATCTGAGCACTAACAACAATATCCTGAGGTGTACCAGATATACTTTGTATAGAGATATCAGCAGTAACATTTTCATCTGGTTCGTATACTGTTTTATCTGTATCAATTGAATATATAAAAACAGATGAATTTGTTGCATTAACCTCAAAATAATAATCTTTAAAAAAGATTCCGATTTGAGTATCATTGTTATAGAAAAACGGACAAATCGAAAGCATCAAAGTAATACTTCCATCCGGGTTATCGATTATTTCATAATCAAAATCTTCATCAGGCCAGAAACCTTCACCAAAACCAGATGTATCTCTTTGATATATTGTTTCTCCTGATACTTTATAATAACCATTTGAAAGGTTTAAATCAGTAATAATACTCATATTTGTTTTTTCAACAAGTGTTACATCCTGTATATGGTAACCAATTGGAAAATCTATATATGTCGAATATGTTGGAACCACTGGACAATCTTGCACAATAAGAAAACCACCACCAGGTATTAGTACATGATTTGTTTCATTCTCAGTTGTAATATTATAATCTGGAATTGTAACCTGGATATTATCAGATCGACCATTTTGATACATGAACACATCATTATATACTTCATTTGTTTCACCAATACTACCTATAGTCCCTGAATAGCTAAGCTTGGGATCACCAAAGAAATGATAGATTGCTCCATTATAACGGCGTACGTCACGTTCACGCCATGATCCTCCACCAACAAATGATCGAATTGTTTCCTTAAAGGTAGTACCAAGATGTTTACCAGATTCTAATCTATCATAAAACCTGTTTGCCATATCAGTATTTGGACAACAATATGATACTTCTGTTGCACCAATGTATGCTGCAATATCTTTATCAAGAAATCTCTCAGCAAATGAAAATCCTTCTCCATATTGGCCTGTAAGGCATGAGGAGGCATAGATTAACGGATGAGCATCTCCTGGATCGTATTGGA
>CAZVNH010000047.1:0-11099 GCA_964628575.1 uncultured Thermoplasmatales archaeon
TGTCAACAGGCAGGGTTCTTGAATTAAATACAAAATCAGCTAAGATAAACGGTACTGTGCCTTCAGGGCGAGTAATGGTTGATGGGTTAGGTGTAGGAGATGTAGGAAATGTTGTTTTAAGGGATAGAAAACACTTATCTGAGGATGGTTTAATAGTTGTTGTTATAACCATTGACAGTAAAACCGGAAATCTTATAGTTGGGCCTGACGTTTTGTCTAGGGGATTTGTATATGTCAGAGAAGCAGAGATATTAATGGAACAAGTTAAAGAAGTTACTAAAGATGCTTTATTGAAATGTGATGCTAAAAAGAAAAATGACTGGTCAGTTAAGAAATGTACTGTAAGAGATGCTTTGAAAGATTTCTTATATGAGAAGACAAAGAGAAAACCAATGATTTTACCTATTATTGTTGAAGTATAAGAAATACTAAATGAAAAATAATGGAGTATTTATAGATGTCGAACTCAAGAATTAAATTTAAAATGTAGTTCGACATCTATATTATCTAACGCCTAACTTTTCTGATAAATTTAAGTATAATGAATTAGGCAAATTATGACAAATAACTAATAAATATTGTATTCGCTTATCTTATATGTTACAATATCATTATCAAAGTGTTACACGAATATTACTGTAGTTTTCAATAAACAAAATTAATTATATAAAAAATGTCAATATTTGCAGAATGGAAGAAGTCGCAGGTATCAAATAATTCAAGATTAAAAAAGCTTATGAAAATTAAATAATCTTTTAGTTGCTCTTTGTTATATAATTCATTACTCTATGAATTTATATATTCTATATGTTATGCAATGCCAATGTTATTTTTTTAACATAACTTATATATTTTTACAAAATTCATAAGGAGGGTAGCGATTTTTTATATATCTTAATTAATGAAGGGAGCGAATGTATTTGAAGCAAAAGCGGATTTTAGCCTACATATTAGTATTTTTAATGATTTTTAGCCAAATGTTGCCTGCATATGCACAATTACATGTTAATTTTGGTATGCTTGATGGTGACGAGTATGGCAACATTAGTGTTCAAGGTTCTGTCTATGGAGATTATAAAGATGAACCTAAAGGAAAGAATATAACATATGCAGCATATGATCAGGATGGAGGTGAAATTTCGTTAAATTCTTCTCCGATTAATTTAATTGGGCAAGACTATGATAAGGTTATAGATGACGTTTATTACTATGATACAGATCCAATTGAATTTTCTGTAGATGAGAGCATAAGTGAGGTTACTGTTAAGGCATTTTCTGATGGTATGGAAATAGGTAGTAAAGTATATATTGAGGGACAGAAAGATCCTACTCCTACACCGATACCAGAAGCAGAAGGATTTTCTTCTTTAACATTCAACTTTAACAAAACTGAAAGTTACATTGAATTTACCACAAGAGCCCAAGGTGAAGATGGTGCAGTAGATTATTCTAATTTCAAGGATTTGAATTTTACTCTGGAGGGATTACTTCCTGAAAAGCTGTTTTATGAAGATTCAGACTATGATAATGAAAATAATTTATTTAATTCATCTGAAATTATGTTGTGTAAAGTTGATGGTTCTAGCGAATATCCAATGATGATTGATCAATTAAACGGTTCTTTCAATAATATGCAGGGACGTTTTGCTGCTATGGAATTTTATTTATCATTACAAGACGGGTATGGTTTTAATTATAATACAACATATAGGATTAAATTTAAAAATTCTGCAATGAATGCAGTTTTAGCTGATCTCGAAAACAATGTATATTTAGATGAAACTATTATGGGTGGAGTCGACCCAAATAATGCTGTTCTACAAATTAATTCAACTGAGGGTAATGCACAAATACGACGTGATTTGAAGAATGATTCTGCAGATCAGAATACAACTCCTTATACTATGGAGCTTTCTTCAGATGACAGCTTAGGTGCCAATGGGAAATATATTGCATATGATTATGACTTTTCAAAAGGATATACTGATGTTGCTAAAGTTGAAATAGCTGCAAATGGTAATTGGCAAACTCCTGATAATATTAATATTTCATTAGATGATACATCTTTTGGAGATTATGAAGGTACTGCAAATCTTATAGATAACGATGATGGATTTGGAAATTATACATTTGGTATAAGTTACGAATTATCTCAGCCGGCAGACATTTCATTGAGTAAACTTACATTTGATTCTTTTGGCGAATTTGGAGAAGCATTTGTAGACGCTGTTAATGCATACAGATGGGGACATGAGGAACGTGATGGATCGGGTAACTTGATAGTTGATTATAGTCAATATAAGGGAAATCTAATGGCATATGTATATAATTCATATGGAGATATTATTGCATGGAAGGCATTAGAAATATATAATATTGATGAAAATAGAATGTACATAAATCCTGAATTAAGGTATGCATTATATGATAATAACTTATCTTATGATCAAACAACAGAAGAATTTGATCCTCAAACTAATCTGTTTCAAGGTATGAATTCTGATGGAAACATAAGGAAAGTACTTGAATTATTAAATGCAGGTTCGCAAGACAGACAAATACTTCAAGGTTCTGTTGCTTTTGGAGAGGAAAGCAGAGACTTTTATATTTCACTTGATTCAAATGGAAGTAATCCAGGTGACTACAGGTTATTCCTTAATTTTGTAAAATATGATGAGCAGTGGTTTAATGGATATGAAATAGAAGGGGATAATTGGTGTAATACCGATATACCTGTTAATCCGGTTATGACTAACACAATAACATTAAGTATAAACATAGATGGAGAAAACTATTCTACCAGCTTTGAATGGAATCCAACAACTAATGAGCTTGAAGATTTTTTATTAAATGGATTTTCTATGCAGGGAGACAATACCATAGGTGCATTGCCGGAAAATGCAGGTATTGTTTTGTGGAATAACCAGTTTATTGGCAGTGAAGAAAACTTGAAGTTGGTCATATATACAACTCCACAGCAGCAAAATGGATATATTGAAGGTGAAAGCCAAATAATTGCAACATTATCAAAAGTGACAAAAACAATTGATGAAGAAGACGTAAATAACAAATATTATACCTTTGAATATCAAGATGGAGACACATTTAATGTAAATCAAACAGATATAGAGTGGCTTCATTCCATGCTAATATATGATGACGGAGCAGATATAAATGTATCAAAAGATAATATTGGAAACATTAGACTAGACAAACAGGCACCTAATTTCTGCGATGCTCAACTAAAAGGACAAAGTGAAACTGATGAAGATACATTTATGGTAAAGCTGAATTTTGATGAAAATATAAATCTTGATAGTTTATCAGGTAATGTAGAAGTTGAAGTAACATATAGCCAAAAATCTGAAGATGAATATGGTAATTTTTATGAAGAAGATGAAACTGTAAATGCAACTGTATCGGAAGATGTTTATGGATGGCATTGGAATGGTCAAAGAGAAGATGAGCCTTATCAAAATGCCATAATAACTTTTAATATTGATGAGCAGATTTTTAACAAAGCTTGGAAGCGGGTTGTAAAAGTTCATAGTGTGAGTGACTTAAATGGAAATACCTATGACGAGTCAGCTGATATTAATAATGATTCAATGCCTGATGGAGCAATGGAAAGGGATTTTTGGATTGACTCCCAAATAAGAGCAAAAGTAGTTGATTCTTTGGGAAATGCAATTAAAAATGCTGAAATTGTGATGGTAGATAAAAAACCGGATTTAGCAAATGCTACTACGGATTGGCGCAATAGACAGTGGAATATGAATATAAACAATAAAGGTATTCTTGATGCATGGCTGATACCCGGATCATATTATGCATATAAGATACAGGTGAAAAATGAAAATGGTGAATGGGTAGAAACCCCTATTGATTTTTCAATTGAAATACCTTATACAGATCATACTTTACCATATTATGAGATGGACAATATTGTTCTTCCGGAGGCAAACGTCATAGGAAGCACATCTAGAGAAAACTCAAGAGAATTTAAAGAAAAGCTTCTATTTGTTGAATCTGATATATATAACACTTATTTAAGTCAGATGTATGAAGTTAAATCCTTTGATGAATTGGAAGAATATCTGCTTAATTATGTAAAACAAAATGAATCTGATTTGGAAATACAATATGGATACGATAGAAGTCAATGGCCAATGATAGCAATATTTACTCCTGTAATAGATGATTATCTAACAAATGTAAATACTGACTATACTTTAGATGGAACTGTTTCGGATTTCGTTAACGGCTTAATGTCAAAAATTAACAAAGAACCTGTGGATAAATCCGACAGCTTTAATAATGTAATGGATATTATCCATCAGTTCTATATTAAGTCTGCCGAAACTGATAAAAATGGTAATTTTAAAATTTACTTAGATCCGGGTTCAGAAGGAAAAGAATATGTAATACTTGGTAAAGAAGTTGGTGAGGGAATATTTGTTTTACCGACTAAAGAGTTTATGCTTGAAGGAAAAAATATATTTACTGTTGGTGTAAATGGTTTTGAATTCCCTTATGAAATTGAATTCCCGCCTCCGGTATTAGAAGGATATGTCAAAGATAGTGGCGAAAACCCTATTGGAAACTGTATTGTGGAAATAACTAATGAAGACACAGGCAAATACTTTGAAGCAAAAACTGATTCTACAGGTTATTTTGGAGCAATGACGGAAGAAGAGGGAACATATACATTTAATATTATAAGGTCTGACTGGGAGGCTAAAGGTACTGGAAGATTATACATGATAAATGAAACTTATTATGTTATAGATGATGGTACTGAAGCAGATCCTGAGTTAAATGCATATCAGGATGAAAATGGAACTCAATTAGTAGATTATATCAACATAACAGCACCTGAACCAAATGCTACAATTAAAGTTGGTATAGGCAGAGACAATGGTGAGCTGACTTTAAGCAGTCAGCAATTCTATTCAATCAGAATGGCTGCAGAGGAAGTAGATGGCAGTGATGAAGTTCCATATATGCTGCAAAATATTGAAATACCTGCAAGGAATGGAGTATTTGAATTTTATATTCCGGATGGGGCTTATAAGCTGCAAAGTATTAACTCTCATCAAATGAGCGTTCCTTCATGGGACTGGAATAATCCAAGTGAAAACAAATATGTTGTTGTAACCAGAAAAGATAATACAACAGGAGATGTTTTAGGAGAAACTACAATACATGAAGTAGTAGTTGAGTCTGATGCGGGATATGAAACCACATACTTTGGAGGAGAAAAATCAGGAGATAGTGTAACAGGTGATGGATATTCATTTACATTATCCCAATATGTGGAAGAAACTTATGAAATAGACCTGAAAGGGTATTTTGATACAGCTATTACTTTTATTGACAATATGGGTGAGCCCCTTAGTAATATTAGAGTAAATATAGAAGATAAAGAAAATTGGAATTGGTATGAGACAAATACCGGTTCTGATGGAAAAGCTTATTTTTACTTTGGTGTTGAAGCAGATGGTGATAATGTTGGTTCAAACAGCTATAGAATAAATGGCTATGACTATCAAAACAAATGGTTCCAATTGGATGAATCACAGGATACTTTATTTACAGTAACATCAGACAACACTCCAACCAATAAATTCAATAAATATATTGTTGTTGTCAAACCAAACTTTACAGGTAAGGTATTTGATTCTGAAA
Organism: uncultured Thermoplasmatales archaeon; assembly: GCA_964628575.1. GTDB lineage: Archaea > Thermoplasmatota > E2 > DHVEG-1 > DHVEG-1 > CAZVNH01. Next base: position 5,689 of record CAZVNH010000047.1, read on the forward strand.
TTGATAATAATGGTGATCCGGTAGATGCAGATTCAGCTATTGAATATGCCTGGCTTGATATTAAGAGAATTGCCGACCAAAATGGTCAATCTGTAGAAGAAGGCTATGGAACCGGAACAGATGGAGATGGAAATTTCTCTATGAGCTTTACAAAACCAGGTGAATATATTATAAATGGTGTTGGTAGCTGGGATACTTGGTTCGAATCGGCATATAGATTTGATGTTGTTGAAAGCGTTTCAGAAAGTGTATATGGCAGTGTTTATGAAGCTGTATTACCTGGAACTGCAATACCTATAGGAATGCCAATTAACATTGGAAGACCTGCAAAAAATTTCAAAGGATATCTTTTGAAAAATATTGTAAGAGTTGATGGAGAAATTGATATCGGTTTAAGTAAAAAATATCAGGGTTATGATGGAACTGAAGATTGGTATCATGATGAAAATGATACAGGCATTTGGATGATTCTGGTAGAAAAAGGCATAAGTAAGGACGAACTTGATTTTAATAGGTGGAAATATGAAAAATGGGTAAGTGTCGGACTTGACGGAAGCTTTGAGGCAGTTCTTGATAATACAAAAGAGTACGAGGTTTTTGCAGTTCAGACTCCAAGACGTTGGTATGATAATTTTGATGAAGAACTGGAAGTCATAATTGATCAAACTAAATACTCAACTGAGGATGGAGATAATATTGATCTTGCAGTTGATGCTGATGCGGTTAATTATATATATCCCAAGACACCTAATTTTAGCGGTGAATTTAAGTTGTTTGAAGGAAGCTTTACAGAATTAGGAAAGACAATTGCCTGGGGGAATATAAACCTTGAAAAACTTGATGGAACTTCTGGGGAATGGGTTGAATTGGAACCTGATGGAAGTTTTGGAAAGAGCTTGGAAGAAGCTGCACAGTATAAAATAAATGATATTAACTATGAAATTGAAACTGATGAAGAAGACCAATGGGGAAATAAAGTAAGAGAGCATTATAATATAAGACTTAACAAAATAATTACTATAGGTGCAGATACGACTAATATAAACCTACAGCCTAATTTCAAAGGTGTTGTAACGGGAGTGAACATAGACACAAATAATTTGTGGAACAATAATGTTGGTGTATGCCTTAAAGAAGAAATACATCAAGATGATACCGGTTATGATGATTATATTATGAATCCTTGGAAATATGAGATATGGATAAATGGAACTTATAATGAAGATAATCAAGAAGTTGTATTCTATAGTTTCATGGACGATACTTATGCAGCAGACAAGGATGGTAATGACACACCTAAAAAATACACACTAATGAGAATCCATGATTGTGAAATAAATGAGCAATTTAAGCTAGAAAAAGCTGATGGTACTACATTAAGTGGGGATGGAACTATCACATATGATGATACCTTAGAGCAATATACAATGGATCTTGATTTTTCATCTAATGTATGGGGAGTTATATCTGACGGTACAAATAGAATAAGTAATGCATGGATGAATATTCAAAAAATTGTTGAGCAAAAACAGAATGAGCCTTGGACAAACAATCAGTGGTTTGGTACAAGAACTGACAGTGAAGGTAATTTTGCATTAAAACTAGCTGACGGTAAGTATAAAATAGAAGGATATAACACTGAAGGCAGATGGGATACTTCTGCATTTAAATGGATACCTGGCGAATGGGTGCAGGTTGGATATGAATTCAGTGTAGAAAACGGAATTGCTTACGATTCAGCAGGTAATCCTTATGGTGAGAATGGAATTGTTTTATCTACTAACGTACAAGGTAAAGTAATGAAGCTCAATAAGAGTGGAAGCTATGAACAAGTTACAGAAAATGCATGGTTATCAATCTGGCCGACGGATGATGATGGAAATATTGATTGGTCTGACTGGAGCAAGTCCATGTGGGCAAATATTAACGAGAGTGGAATATTTAAAATGACTCTTGCACCAGGTAAATATATGGTTACAGAAGTTGGAGGACACAATTTCTGGTTAAAGGTAGACTTACCATTTGAAATTGATGAAGAATATAATTTGGTAGCTGATGAGAATTATATTGAAGAAGAAGATGGTAAAGACTATTTTATTGTTAAACCTTTGGAGCCTAATTTAGTAGGTACAGTATATTCTGACAGAGAAATGCAGAAACCTCTTACTTTGGGGTCCATAATGGTTAAACCTAAAAATGCCAAGGATGATGATTGGAATAGCGTAAGATGGATTAATACTGATTCACAAGGTAATTTTACAGCTGCTCTAGCTAATGGAGAATGGAAAATAGTAGAAATGAGCAGTTGGAAGTTCTGGGAAAGAGTTAATATACCATTTGCAGTTGATGATGATGGAATTACACCAACTGCAGGAGGTATGAATGTTATTGAGGACGGAACAGTGGCAATCTATCCACCTGAACCAAATGTAAAAGGTATTGTATTTGATATGAATGGTAATCAGGCAAATGACAGGGCATGGTTAACTATAAAACCTGCCGATGCCTCAGAATACGATTGGTCAAATGCCATCTGGACAGAATATAAGTTTGATGATAGTGTAGAAGACAGCAATAAATTTATCTTCAAATTATCATTGCCGGATGGTGAATATAAAGTTGTTGATGTTGGAGGATGTAATTTCTGGTATAGACCTGATACTAAGTTTAAAGTTGAAAATGGAGAATTGGTTGAATTCGATGGCAGCTTAGACAATATTAATGAAAACGGCATACTAGAGGTAAAACAACCTGAACCAAATGTAACAGGAACTGCCTATGGAACAATAAATGGTGAAGAAAGACCAATAAGAAAAGGCTGGATAAATGTTGCAAGATACAGTGGAGATACTCAGTTGACCATGGATGGTGAAACTATTTCTCCGGAAGAATGTAAGGAGCCATATAGTGACATTTATTGGAACCATACATATTGGGCAGAAACTGATGAATCAGGTAACTTCTCATTTAAACTAGATGTGGATGGAACTTATAGAATAGTTTCTGTTGGAGGAGAAGGTATTTGGTATCAGCCAAATACAGAATTTACAGTGGCAGAAGATAAATCCACAGAACTGGAAATAAGAGAACCCGGTGCAAATGTTACTATTACAATAAAAGATGTTCCACAGGAAATGATTTCTGATGATGATCAAGCATGGCTTGACATATATCAAGAAAAAAATGAAGAAAAACATTTTATGCCTGTTCAATATGTTGGAAAGACTGATGGTCAATTTGTATTTGAAGCAACATTAAAAGATGGCGATTATGCTATAGCATTCTTTGGTACTCCAAATGGAGGAATAGAGCTTGAATCTTCATTTACAGTTGATGGAACAGCAAATGAAGAGTTAAGTATCCAAAATGAATCAGGTATGACTATGGTAAAAGGCTCTATAGTTAAAGACGGAAGCCCTATATCTGAAAAAGCATGGATTGCAATTACATCAGTAATTGAAGGCAAAACTGTTAAAAAGAAAGTACAAACCAATAATAACGGTGAGTTTACCTTTAAATTATCTGTTGGAACAGTGTGGATACTAAGTGAAATAGTAACAGAAGATGATGGATATATTGGAGTAAGTGAAGAAGCAGCAGGAAATTATACTTATATAATTAGTGAAGAACAAAGTCAATCACCTATTGAATGGTCACCAATTAATATAAGTGACTTATTGAACTAGTTAAATTAGTTAAATTGGTACACTGGAAGTTAAAACTCCCGGTGTACCAAAATTTTTACATCAATTCAATTTTAAGCGAGGGGATTAAATGACAGCTAATAATATGAAGAAAAGAAAATTTAATAAAATATTATCAAATATATTGATTTTAGTTTTGTTAGTATCTTCAATTTTGTCTACTAATTTAATATCAGTATTTGGAGCAGGTGAAATAACTTATTCATTAAATTATAACTATAGTAAAAGTGATACAATAAATTCAAAAACTTTTATACTAACAGCAAGTTCAGCAGCTTTTACCGCTGATACCGCCTATCCAAAGCTCAAAAAGGGCGGAGTCTTACAGGATGTTACATTTTCAAATGTATCTTCAACAACCACAACAGTAACATTTAAAATATCAAATACTATTTCAGATGGTACATATACACTTGATATTGATGGACCTACAGCAAGGGAAAATGTTGCCGCATTAGTTGTTGCAGATGCAGATTATTCAGGAACAACTCCTGTCAAAACATTATTAAAGGGATACAATTCTACACAGACAGTATCTGTCACGTTAGATTACAGTAATTGCGTACAGGGGTCAACAACAGCAAAATTAATAGATGGTGAAGGGAATGAAAGTGATACTCAGGTTTCTGTAACTTCAATAACTTCAAATTCTGAAGACATGACTCAGAGTTTGGAATTAAGTATACCGGTTGGAGTAAATACAGGTGAATATGATATAGTTATTACAACCGGTGAAGAAGTAATTACTATAACTGATGGATTAAGTGTTGAAGGCAGTCAAAAAATAAATTTGAGTACTACAAGCTTGAGTTCTTCGTATAGTCAAAGCGATACAATTACTGTAACCGGTACAAATACATTATTTGACAGTAATAAAACAACTGTAAAAATACTAAATTCTGATGGAAGTGATTCAGGAGTTTCAGCAGCAGCTTTGGCTGTAAATAGTCTTACATCTTTGACTTTTTCAATTAATTCAGGTTTAACAGCCGGTGATTATAAAGTGCAGGTCACTACAACCGGAACTGATGAAACAGCACCTACAGCTAATTTTTCAATAGAGGCTGCCACAGCTGTTGTTACTAAAAGCGACACTACTATTACTGAAATAGGAGCATATTATGCATCAAATCAGGAAATAAAGCTAGTAGGAAGTGGAACTAATTTTGATTCAGGAACAACTTTAACTATATCTAAAGTTGAGGGAGAAAGTGAAACAGAGCAGTCAGATGCAATTGCAGCAGGTTCCAAATCAGTGAGCGGGCAAACAATTACATTTTCATTAAACGGCGATAATCCACTTGATATTGGAACTTATAAAATAACAGCGGCTACAGGATCAGAAACCATTATAACTGAATTTGATGTAGTTGAACCTTCAATAAGTGCAGAATTTGATTCGGATGTAGTTGATACATCAGGAGACACTCCAATTCTTCCTTATGGATATAAAGCATTTGATGTATATATTACCGGAACAAATACATATTTTACATCAAGTACTTCTGTAAAAGTAAATGATGCCGGCGTATCGGTGACATATACCAGTTCAGAATCAATTAAATTTCAGATTCCTGCTGATAAAACTTCAGGAACAATAGTAATTGATGCTGACAATGAAAGCAGTACCAAAGGAGATAATTTTACAATTGATTTTAATGTGGCAGATGAACCAACTATATCAGAGGTAATACCTAATCAATTATA
>CAZVNH010000048.1:0-11057 GCA_964628575.1 uncultured Thermoplasmatales archaeon
ATACTCCTGTATAATTGATAAAATATCTGTATTTTCTGGAACATTTACTATGTAAATGTTTTCAAGAGGTGTATTATCACAGTTTCTGAAAATCTTCTCTATAGAATGTACATGATATTTATCGTTAAGATTATCTACAGAACAACTTGGGATTCCTGATTCTTTGAATTTTACTATAAATTCCCCAGATATAAACTCAGAGGTATGAAAATCCTTTAGATTATTTTCTCTTAACTTAGTTACATTAGAAAGTCCTAAAACAGGGATAGCAAATGTAATCAATAGCATACAAACCAAAAAACCTACTAATTTCTTTTTCATATTCAATTTCCTCCCTAACTATAAAAATTGTTGAATATAACAATACATTATTATAATATAAATATTCTTATAATACTACATTGTAATAAATTAATATTTTTTTAATTAATTTCATTTTAAAAAAATTTGTAGAATATAAATATTATATTTTGAAATTAAAAGAACCTGACAGGTTAGTTCTATTTTTCGGAAATGATACTATATTTGGGTTGTCTATTTTTTGCTTGCATCAATAAACAATAAGCAAATAATATTTTCAATATCTTTTTTTTATTAATTCTTATAAATATCTACACATTATCAGATTTTGATTTTCAAAGAAGGATATAGTTGAAAAAAACGTTTAATATATTAAATATAACCTCGGAGGATAGGTAGTGTTTGGTCAAATAGAGGGTATTATTATAGAGAAGAATAAAAGTAATCCTGTTGTTGAGATAGATAAATTAACCAAGAAATTCGGTAGATTGACTGCTGTAAACTCTCTTAATCTCATTATTAAAAAAGGTGAAATCTACGGATTATTAGGCCCTAATGGTTCTGGAAAAACAACTACTATCAAGATGCTTTGTGGTCTACTCCGTCCAACGTCTGGATATGTTAAAGTTTTTAATCAAATTATTCCAAGTAAAAGTGTGATGCAAGATATTGGTTATATGCCTCAGGAAACTGCGGTATATCTTGATAATACAGTTCATGAGAATTTACTCCTATTCGGCGAGTTATATGGAATGAATAAAGAGGAAATCATAGAAAAAGAAAACAATATTTTGAAATTTGTTAATCTAATCAATAGACGTAATGAGATTGTTTCAAATCTTAGCGGTGGTATGAAACATCGCTTAAGTCTTGCCTGCGCTTTGATACATGAACCGCACATACTTATTCTTGATGAACCAACTGTTGGTGTTGATCCTGAATTAAGAGAAACCTTTTGGAAATACTTTAATATAATATCCAAAAAAGGAAAGACCATTTTGATTACAACTCATTATATGGATGAAGCAAATCATTGTTCAAAAGTAGGTTTTCTTCGAAAAGGTAGATTAATTGCTGAGGATAAACCTGATCTTTTGAAGGAAAAAACTAATACAGATTCACTGGAAGATGCATTTTTAACTCTTGCTAAAGGTGATGATAGATGAAACTCCGACGTATTTTTGCATTTACTCGTCGTATATTATTTCAGTTTAAACATGATCGTCGTACCTTGGCTTTTGTATTAGTAATGCCGCTTCTTATGATGCTTATTTTTGGTTATACATTTGGAGGAGAACCTAAAGGTTTGAAAATAGCAGTAGTAAATCTTGATGAAAAAATTCAGATAGTCGGTCAGGGGGAAAATATATCTATCGCAGAATTAATTATTCAAAATTTGGATGATAAAACATTTTCTATTAGTTATTATGATACTGTTGAAGAAGCTAAAGAGGTGTTACACGATACAGAAATCTGGGCTGTTTTTTATTTTCCAGCTAACTTCTCAAAAAACATCGTTGAAAGGTTTTCACCAGCTGGAAATCAGAATATTTCCTCACAAATAAATCTTATTTTAGATGGAACAAATCCAAATATTGATACCACTATTGTTAAAGAACTGCAAAATTCTTTAAAAGATACAAATAATCAAATTCCAAATATTTTTAACCTCCCAAGTCACCCTGATGCAATAAGAATTGAATCATCATATGAGTATACAGATAAGGAAGATGTAAGTTTTATAGATTATTTTGCTCCAGGTGTTATTTGTTTTGCAATTATGATGGTTACAATAATGCTTAGTTTACTTATTTTTATCAATGAACGACGTCAGGGGACATTACAACGTTTACTTACTTCACCAGCAGATGAGATAGAAATAGTATTAGGTTATGCACTTGCTTTTGCAATAATTGGAATAATGCAATGTATTGTCATTCTTCTAACAGCGATTATACTCTTTGGTATAACAATTGTTGGAAACATTGTTCTAGCATTAATAGTGGTAATACTATTAGCCATTGGACATCAGGGTTTAGGAATTTTGTTATCATCAGCAGCAAGAAATGAACTACAAGCAGTACAATTTATACCATTGATTATCTTTCCTGCTATATTACTTTCCGGTCTTTTTTGGCCAGTTGAATCAATACCTTCTTTTCTTCAACCATTGACGTATTTTATTCCTTTAAAATATGGAATTGATGCAGAACGTGCAATAATGCTCAAAGGAAGTAGGATAGGTGATATATGGATTGATATTGCTGTGTTGATTATTTTTGCTATTTTAACACTAAGTTTAAGTGCATTATTATTAAAAAGACGTAAATAGATATAACTATTCAACTAATAAAATAACATCTTTTGAGTAGATATTTGGATTAAATTTTAATATTCTGTATTATTAGTAAGAAAAGTAAGAAAAGTTTTTATATTCTTACTTTATTTACAAATTTATTATGACAAAAAAATCAATCTGTACTCATAACCGCATATTCTATGGCATGATAACAATAAGTGAAAAAGGACAGATCGCTCTACCAGTTGACATAAGAAGAGACTTAAACATCAAAACAGGAGATAGATTTCTTGTAGTAAAAAGAAGAGACAACGCAGGAATAATACTATTGCGTCAAAATATAATGGATAACATCATCGAGAAAATACAAGATGATGACAATTTCTTAAATGAAATAAATAAAGGAGGAAAATAAAAATGCCAACATGTAAAGATTGTAAATTCTATAAAGAAATAGATGAAACCAAAGGTGATTGTTTTGGACATGAAGTATCACCGGATAGAGATGCTTCTGAATGTCCTGCAAATGCATTCCAACCAAAATAAAATGGTGTAAAAATGGAAGAAATTAAACCATTTCCAAACTGTCCGGCATTAGATGGATACCACTGCCAAAGTAACTCTCTTGCAAAAATATTTCATTTTTATAACTGTCCTCTTTCTGAAGAAATGATTCTAGGACTTGGAGCAGGAATTGGGTTTATGTACTGGCAGATGAAATGGGGAGAAAGTGACTATGTTTTTATAGGAGGCCGAGGAAATAATAAAAACTTTTTTGAAGACGTTGGAAAAAGAACAGGTGTAAAAATAAAGCAAATAACAACAGGTAGTCAAAAAAAGGCAGAACAAACAATAATTGAAAAATTAAACAAAAAAGAACCAGTAATGCTGTTTGGAGATATGGGGTTTCTCCCATGGTTTAAGTTCCCCGATGAATATCATTTTGGTGGACATACTTTTGTTATTTGTGGTTATAATGGAAAAGATATGGTTTTGGGTTCTGATATGGATTCGAAATCAACTGGTTTGAAAAAAGGTTTTTACTATCCAATAACTCTTGAACAATTAGCAACTGCTAGAGGATCAAAATTCAAACCATTTCCACCAAAAAATGCATATTTAGAATTTGACTTTTCAAAATTCCATAAACCAACAAAGGATGATATATATTCATCAATAAGACAAACTGTGGATTCAATGCTAAATCCACCAATTAAAAATTTTGGTGTAAAAGGAATGAGAAAAACTGCAAAAATGTTGCCTAAATGGCCAGATATTTTCCCTGATTATGACCTCAGAATGAATCTATTTTCATTGTATATATTTATTGAAATCGGAGGAACAGGCGGTGGATGTTTTAGATATATGTATTCAAGATTTTTAAAAGAGGCAATAAAAACTACTGGAAATAAAAAATTAGAAAATATTTCAAAAATGATAAACGAATCTGGTAAATTATTAACAGAAGTCGGCCTTCTTTTTAAGGAATCTGAAACTATAAAAGATATTAATGAGAGAATTGAAAAAGCAAGTAATTTATTTGAAGATATTGCAAAAAAAGAAGAAGAAGCATATAGTTATTTAAAAAATATAATGTGAAAAAAAAGAGGTGATACTTGATATGGAGAAAATGATTGGATATTGTGGAATAGTATGTACTGAATGTAAGGGATATATTGCAACCCAAAAAGATGATGATAATGAAAGAAAAAAGGTTGCCGAAGAGTGGTCAAAGCAATTTAATGTAGAAATAAAACCTGAGAACATCAATTGTGATGGTTGTTTGTCAGAAAGTGGAAGACTTATTGGTCATTGCAATGTCTGTGAAATCAGAAAATGCGGGCAAGATAAAAAAGTAGAAAATTGCGCATATTGTAATGAATATAGCTGTGAGAAATTAAACAAAATTCATAGCATGATGCCTGATGCCAAGACAACCCTTGAGAAAATCAATAATAACTTATAAAATAACCTCAAGTATATTATTTTTTCTCTGATGGTACAATTTTCGCAATCTGAATTAGGATTAAATAAACAGATATTATTTTGATTTTTTTCTTGCATATATAACAACGTATTAGAGTATAATGGCAGCTCTATTTCATTAAAAAACATTATTAGCTCATTGTAATTTGTTTACCACAAGAATAACATTTCCCGTTATGAACACATATTACTCCATCGCATTTTGGACACTTATATTTTATTTCTTGCTTTTTTAGAAACTTATCCATTCCATGCTTTTTTATATCTTTTAGATTCCTAATCATACTCATATTGTATTTTTCACGATACAATTTATCAATTTTTTCTAAATGAAAACAGGGAAAATCAGGGCATTCATAACAATATTCAACTTCTTTTTTTGTAAGCTTTTTACAATATTTTTTCAGAAATGCACAGCTTTTATCCTTTGGTTTGCAACCAATACACTTCATTTTTCTTTTTTTCCCATTCATTGTATATCCAAAATAACCAATACAAACTCGACAGTTCATCCCACATGGTGCAATCAAATCTTTAGTAAATCTATCATTTTTTACGCTATCGATCTTACTTATGACATCTAAAACCATTTCTACAGGCATTTGTGATTTTTTTACTATTTGATTATGTGTTAAACCTTGGTTATATAACCGTTCTATTACAACTGTCATTGGTTCAGCAAATTCGATAATATGATTATCTGGATCATATATCCTAAAACATCTTTGGGCCCAGGGTTGCTCAATTATTTCATGTAAAAATCTACTTTTTTCACTTTTTAATTTTATAAATAATGAGTCTAAATCTTCAATTTCAAAATATAGCTCTGCTTCGTTTTTATCTGTAGAACTTTCTTCATCTTTTAATTCCATCATTTTATAGGCATATGACCTATCCCAAATTGAAAAACCACCAATAAAACCAACACATCTTCCAAAATCCATTTCAATTTTTTGACTTAAGATATTGGTGTAAAATTTCTTTGATTTTTCAACATTATCGACAAAAAATACTGCACCTTTATATTTAGAAATCTTAGTATTATCCATTGTAGCACTTTTGATAAGAATTATTCGTTTAAATATCTTTAATATTGTTTAGTAAAAGTATTATAATTTTTATAAACGAAAAGTTTAAATCATATTATAGCATTATAATATTATATGCCTATAATATCAAATCGTGAAGCAGCTCTGTTAGGCCTACTTTGTGAACGACCTATGTATGCATACGAAATCGAAAAAATAATTAAAGAAAGAAATATGAGACACTGGACAGAAATATCATTTTCAACACTATATTACGAACTAAAAAAACTTCAACAAAAAAAATTAGTAACTACAACTATAAAACTATCAAAAAACAATATTGCACAGAAAATATATACTATTAATAACAATGGAAAAAAAGCAATGAAAAATAAAGTTAAAGAACTTTTATCTCATGTTGAAAAAATCATTTGGCAAATAGATCTAGGAATAGCGAATATATGTTTATTAAACCAAGAAGAAACAATTGATGCCTTTGAAAAGTATATTTCTTCAATAGATAAGTACATTGATATGTACCAACAATTACTTGGTTTTTTTAAAAATAAAGATTATCCAGATAGTGACCTTGCTCTTGCAGAAAGGTCAATTATGCATCTTAAGGTTGAAAAAAAATGGGCATTAGATTATTTAAAAGGTGTTAAAAATGGAACTAAAACAAATTGGAACGATAAAAGTTGAAAATTATAGATTTAAAGTAAAAATAGATGAAAAATATTTACCGGCTCTTGAAGGTTTAGATGGATTTAGTCATTGTATAATTTTATGGTGGGCAAATAAATGTGATAATGAGGAAGCAAGAAATATTTTGGATTGTGAAAAACCATATAAGAATAGCCCTGAGAGACTTGGGATTTTTTCAACAAGATCTCCTGCGAGACCAAATCCAATTGCATCAACTGTTGTTAAAATTCTTTCAATAGAGAAAGATGGAACTATAAATATTCCATATATTGATGCAGATGATAATACCCCGATTCTTGATATTAAACCTTATCATCCTAGTACTGATAAAGTAAGAGATATACAGCTACCTAATTGGTGTGATTATTGGCCAAAATCTCTTGAAGAATCTGCAGATTTTAATTGGGAAGAAGAATTTAATTTCTAACAAACCTGGTAGGTTAGACCAGTTTTATAGGATAAACACTGAATTTAAACATTATTCTAACTTGTCAATGAAAAATCTTTAATAAAAATATGATACAAAGTTATAGAACATTCTTCTCATAATGTTTATAATATATGTATTTATATTTACTTTACTTAAATATATTTTTAAAGGGGAAAGATTTTGATGAGAAACGACAAAATCGGATCTATATTTTTGATTTCAGTTCTTGCCTTAGCTGGGATAGGTATTAGTTATTCTGGTTTTACAGATAATATACATATCTACGGATTTGTTGATACTGCTGTTGTTGATTTAACAGTTGAAGATTATTCTGGTACCTGGGTTTGGAAGGTATGGGCAACTGAAGAAAATGCTCAACCTCCAGTTGGCGAAATTTATTTTTATCATGGTTTTGTTAGTGAGAGACCTACTGATGATGAAGTAAGAGATATGTTTCCTGGTTGTGATGTGTTACTTGTTTCAAAAGCTTATGCCATGGATGGAACTCAACATGGAGATACTGTTTATGATGTTGATATGGTGTGGGATAATATCTTTCCATGTATTGATTTTACAGCTGATGTAATTATTCATTATAAAGGATCTATTCCTGCTAAACTTCAATGGCCAAGTATTATTTGGCATGAAGGAGAAGAGTACTTTATTGATTGTACAACTTTAAAGGCTTATAAATATACATTAGAAAATGAAGAATGGATAAAAGGTGATGAAATAACTAATTGGCCTTATCAGGTCCATTATTGTTATTATATTGGTTTTGAAGTAACTATTCATATTCCACAACAAAATGACCTACAAGACAAGCATGGTGAATTTAGTTTCAATTTTGAAGTAATTCAGTGGAATGATGAATGCGGAGAACCAGAAAATCCTGGAATTATTATCGTAGAAAAACAAACAACTCCTGATGGATCCTCTCAAAGTTTTGAGTTTAGTACAAACTTTAGTTCAAACTTCTTTTTAGAAGATAATGAAACATATACTTCTGATCCTCTTGTACCGGGTGTTTATTCTGTTGCTGAAATAAATATTCCTAATGGTTGGAGTCTTGTTAGTGCTACTTGTAGTGATGGTAGTGATCCTAGTGCTATTGATCTTAGTGCTAATGAATCTGTTGTTTGTACTTTTGTAAATGAAGAATTGTCTTATGAACCTGGTTTTATTGTTGTTGAAAAGCAGACTGATCCTGATGGAGTAAATGAAATATTTGAGTTTAGTTCTAGTTTTGGTCCTAATTTTTTCTTAGGTGATGGTGAAACGTATAATTCAGGTCCTCTAGTACCTGGTACTTATGTTATTACTGAGATTGATCCTGGTCCATATTTTGAGTTAACGAGTATGAGTGCTTCTTCTAGTGAGTCATTTTTAGATGTTGATCTTTATGCTCGTACAATTACTATTAACCTTGTTGAGGGTGATATAGTTGAATGTGAGTTTATCAATGAGAATACTAGCATGGGTCGTATCTTTATTGTGAAGCAGACCTATCCTGATGGATCATCTCAAAGTTTTGAGTTTAGTTCTAGTTTTGGCCCTAATTTTTTCTTGAGTGATAATCATTCTTATTACTCAGGTCGTTTAATGCCTGGTATATATTCCGTTAGTGAGATCAATATTCCTGATGGTTGGAGTCTTGTTAGTGCTACTTGTAGTGATGGTAGTGATCCTAGTGCTATTGATCTTAGTGCTAATGAATCTGTTGTTTGTACTTTTGTAAATGAAGAACTAACTTAAGATACAGAATTCGATATCTATACCAACTTACGAGTTACGCTGAATTTTTACATTCCAATAGGTTCTGATATTAGAGAATCGGTTGGGATATCTGAATGGGATGTATATTTTAAAGGAAGCGAAGATGATATAGCTGATAATAGAAACGGACTTGATGAGTTTGTTGTAGAACTTGTTATAATAGATTTATTTTGATATATTGTTCATTATTAGGACCAATAAAACTTAGTTTAAACTCTTCAAATTTGAGTTTTAGAGTAATGGAAGAAACTACCAATAATAATCCCGAATTATTAGATATTGATCCTTTTTCACCAGGCAATGCAACTATCTTTTTTAACGTATTTTTTAAAATAGTTATATTAGGTGTTACTTATCATGATGAACTATATAGAATATCAGGTGGAATTGACAAAAAACCATAATCTCATGTGATTATATTACTATTAAACAACCTGTTGAATTATACAATGAGGATGGATATTTAACTAGTTTCATAATAAATATCTTTAAGTATACACTAATACTAATAATACCATAAAATAATAAAAAACTACATTGTACTATGCTTTATGAGAAAACCAATTTTAACCTTGTAGCATCTTTTTCTTATTTAGCTTAACTTCTGGAAAAATTTAATGGATCTGCCGGATTAGATTTTATTTATAGGAGAAAAACCTCATTCAGAACACATATTTTTAGTTTATATGCAGCTATCTGTTGAAGTAGCAACTAATTTATTTAACATTTTATATACTTACAATTAAAACACTTAAATAAAAAAAATTGTTGATACCATAATTATTTAAAGATATAGTATCATTTATTTTTTTACATAACAAATTATATGTTAATAATTTGTTATACATTATTAATAAGGGAGGTTAAATAATGGCAGAGAATATGAATGAAATAATCAAATGCCCAGTAACGGGTAGGACTCACAAACCAATTGCTGGTGGAGGTACATCAAATCAAGAATGGTGGCCAAACCAGTTAAATCTCAGGATTCTTCATCAGCACTCAGAAAAGAGTAACCCGATGGGTGAGGATTTCAACTACGCTGAGGAATTTAAAAAACTTGATTTGAAATCCGTGAAGAAAGACCTTTATGCGCTTATGACTGACTCGCAGGACTGGTGGCCTGCTGATTATGGTCACTATGGCGGACTCTTCATCAGGATGGCATGGCATAGTGCAGGTACCTACCGTATGGGCGACGGTCGTGGTGGTGCAGGATCTGGTAACCAACGTTTACCACCTCTCAATAGTTGGCCTGACAATGCGAACCTTGATAAAGCGCGTCGGCTACTATGGCCCATTAAACAAAAATACGGTAAAAAGATTTCCTGGGCTGATCTGATGATTCTAGCAGGTAACTGTGCTTTAGAATCAATGGGTTTTAAGACATTTGGTTTTGCTGGTGGACGTGAGGATATCTGGGAACCAGAAGAGGATATCTACTGGGGCAGCGAGGATACTTGGCTTGGTGATAAGCGTTATAGCGGTGACCGCGACCTTGAAAATCCATTAGCTGCCGTACAGATGGGACTGATTTATGTGAATCCTGAAGGTCCAAATGGCAACCCAGATCCAGTCGCTTCTGGTATTGATGTCCGTGAGACATTTGCACGTATGGCAATGAACGATGAAGAAACTGTAGCACTTGTTGCTGGTGGTCATACATTTGGCAAGTGTCACGGCGCTGGTGATGCATCTCATGTTGGCCCTGAGCCTGAAGCTGCTGGTATTGAGGAACAAGGACTTGGATGGGAGAGCAGTTTCCGTAGCGGCAAGGGAGATGACACTATCACAAGTGGCATCGAAGGTGCATGGACACCTAACCCAATCAAGTGGGACATGGGCTATTTCGACATGTTATTTGGTTATGAATGGGAAAAGGTAAAAAGCCCTGCAGGTGCATGGCAATGGATCCCAAAGAATATCGCCGAAAAGGATAAGGTACCAGCTGCTCATGACCCTTCGAAACGATATCCACCAATTATGACAACCGCGGATCTCTCCCTTCGTTTCGACCCAATCTATGAACCAATAGCACGCCGTTTCCACAAAAATCCTATAGAGTTTGCCGATGCCTTTGCTCGTGCATGGTTTAAGCTGACCCATCGAGACATGGGGCCTAAATCACGATATCTTGGTCCAGAGGTTCCAACAGAGGATCTTATCTGGCAAGACCCAATACCCCCAGTCGACCATAAGCTTATCGATAAAAAAGATATCACTGATCTAAAGAGTAAGATTCTTGCTTCGGGACTGTCGATTTCAGAATTGGTTTCGACTGCTTGGGCATCAGCTTCCACATTCCGCGATTCCGACAAGCGTGGTGGAGCTAATGGAGCCCGTATTCGGCTTGCCCCACAAAAAGATTGGGAAGTCAATCAACCAAAGCAACTTAAAATAGTGTTGAAGGTCCTTGAGAAAATCCAAAAAGAGTTTAATAGCAAGCAATCTGGAGGAAAAATGGTCTCAATCGCTGACTTAATTATCCTTGGAGGATGCGCAGGTATTGAAAAAGCTGCGAAGAATGCTGGTC
>CAZVNH010000049.1:0-11020 GCA_964628575.1 uncultured Thermoplasmatales archaeon
TGCCGAGGAAGCGAAGGCGGAATGGGATTATAAGGGCGTAGCCCTTATTTCACTTATTTTAATAAATCTTAGATAGTATTTAATTTTTTAGGATTAAATGTAATAAACTAATTTATTTATTTTAACATTTTTTAATTTTTCATATTTTTATTTTTATATTAGTTGCATATTTTTACTGTTAACTATTTATATAAGATAATGTATTTGTTATAAGAGAAGAGTAAGGGAGGATTTATTATGATGAAAATTAGAAAATTGAATATTTTAATAATTTTAATTTTTTTAGGCACTTGTTTAAATCCCTTGACTTTTTCTGAAAATACAGATAAAATAATAACATCTACTTTGCAACCAACTATTGATATTACATATCCTGATGATGGAGCTGAAATTACGGAACAATACATTGTTGTTGAAGGATATGCTTATGATGAAATGGGACTAGATTATTATCAATGGACATGGGAATGGTCTGGAGGTTCTCAATCTGGTGATCAAGAAATATACCCACCAGTTGAATATTATGAATTTCAAATTGATATTGGACCTTTGTCTGTTGATGAAAACACGGTTACTGTTACCTTTTATAATACGGAGGGACTTTCAGGTTCTGATTCTGTAACTTTTTATTATGTTATAGATGATACCGAACCACCTGAATTAGTAATAACTTCTCCAGAAGATGGTGAAGAATTTGAAGAACCAGAAATTAGTGTTTTTGGTTATGCTGATGATCATAAAGGTTCTGGTATTATAAAGCTATTTTGGACACATATATGGGATGGTGGATCAGAGGATAATGCTGAATATTTTGATACTCCTCAAGATATTATAACATTTGAAATTCCAATAATACTAAATCCTGGTGAGAATACTATTATAGTTAATGCTGAGGATGATGTTGGAAATTATTTAATAAATCCACCAAGTATAACAGTAACATTAACAACCGAAGAAGGTTTATTATTAGAAGCGCTTTTCCAACCAGTTCAGACAGTATATCCAGATGATCCACAATACGGAAATGATATTTCAGGTGGACCTTGCAAGTTTGATTGTAAGCTTGATATGATACAACTAAAAAATACTTATCTTTTTGGTTATCCATATAATACCCGGGATCATATTGATATAAAAGTACATAATAACTATAAATCAGAAAGAACCTTTACTTTTGTTTTTAAGATAACTCCTGATAATAAGGTTGTATGGCGGTCAGATCCTGTAACCATGAAACCTGGTGAGAAAAAAACCTTTACATATAAAACTCCAATACCTGAGAAACCATTTAAATGGGGCATATGGGATGGTAAAGATAAACAAAAACCTGGAAGTGTAATTCTATGTATTGAACCTAATTATGCTAAACCTCCTGCTGATTATAGGTGTACGAAGGTTATAATGAATTTAACAGTAAAAAGAACCCATGATCTCTATGTTTTATTTATTCCTTTTACCTTTAAAGATGGACCGACGATGCATCAGAACTTTACCACTGTATCAGGTAGAGAGAATTTTTCTAAATATTTATTTGAGGAGTTTGAACCATGGTGGAATGCTATATATCCATTAAGGGAAATTGGTTTACATTTAAGTTATCATAGAGAACATAATATGATTCAGAATCTTTCAATTATTAATACCTCGACCATACCATATCATAAAGTCTGGATTCATGATCTCGCAAGTTACCAAGCTTTAAATACTTCAGAGAGGAATCAGCTTCATGCCCAGTTTGGCCGTTTATCAGCTTTGCAAAAGGGTTTACATAAGGATATAGCTAAGGATGTTAAATATTATGATAGAGTTGTATTCCTACTGCCTCGAGAGGTTGTAGAGGATGCAGATGGTTTAGCATATAAATGTGGTCCTAATGATAATGAGAAACATGGTGTTATGGTATCTTGGACTGCGCGTAGTGGTAAACCTTTACGTGATCATACAGCTGCTCATGAAATAGGACATACCTATGGTCTGGCTGATAATTATGATTGGTCTAAACATTATTGGGGTGACCCTGCGGTTGGATACTGGGTTAATAAAAAAATAGATGTACCATTGAATCCTAATGTTATCCGAGATCTTATGAGTTATACCAATGCTATCTGGGGTACGACTAATAAAACATGGATTGAGAAACCTAATTTTAAAGCACTTACAAAAAGGTTTAATGAGCATCGTGATCCAGAAGTTGTATTGGTAAATGGTTTTATCGATAGTAATGATAATGTGTACCTTAGCCATTGGTATCATATGAATGAAAGCTTAGTTGATATAGAATGGGGTATATCTGGAGAGTATTTGATTCGTGGCTTTGATTTTCAAGGAAATCTTCTTGGTGAAACTGGTTTTAATATAAATCTAGAAAGATCAAAAGACTATACAAATAATGAGATGATAGATTTTACGTTTTTTGGTTTCAGATTAGAACAGCTCCCAGGTTTAGAGAGAATTGATATCACGAAAGCATCCACTAATATTAAACTGGCTAGTCGTAGTAAAACTAGTAATACTCCTTCTGTAGATTTTATTAAACCTATGTCAGGAGAAAAAATTAAACCAGGAGATTATTCAATCTCTTGGAATGGTAATGATGATGACGGAGATGTTTTGGAGTACAATGTTTATCTAATTAAGGAAGATGGCGAGAACTGGTCATCGTTAGGTTTAGCAATGTCAGAAGAGTCCATTATTGCAGATTTTAGTGAACTTGATCCTGGTAATTATCAATTAGCAATTGTAGTGTCTGATGGATGGAATACCGCAGGTGATATAGTTGATTTCAAAATAAAGAAAGGTAGAGAAAAAACTTTGCCTTTTCAAAATATAATTATTTTTAAAAAAATAATAGAGTTGTTTCCTTTTCTAAACAATCTTTTAAAGTTTTTTATCAATGATTAATAAATAAATTTTTTTTTGTAATTTTAGCTATAGTAATACCTAAATAATGCTTGTCGTTTCTGCTAATGTTTTACTTTTTCAGACTTGTATCTTAGTAGCTAGAATAAGCTAATAAACATGAGAAAAATAGATTTATAATGTATTAAAAATGAATTAAAGAAAAATAATTTACCTGAAAAATCAAGGATTATGTTTTTTATACCAAAAACAGCCAAAACAGTTGCCTGTTTTTTTTGAAAACGGACAGTTTTTTATTACATCCATCAAAAGCCAACATTCTTTACCACAATCTATTTCGTAAGCTATACATTTATCTCTCACTTCAATTGGGCATTTTAAATATTCCCAACGATTCTGTATTTTATTTTCTTCTAAATTAGAAAGCATAATACTAATAAGATCCTCAGTGTCAAATGGTTTGGATAAATAACCAATAATATTTTTCTTCTGAAACAGATCTTTTTTTTCTTTATCTAAATTCTGTAAAACAGAGACTATTACAATTTTCGTTTCCATCTTTTTTTCTTTCAGTTTTTCAAGAATTTCTTCGGTTTTTAAACCCGGCATCAAAACATCTAATAATACAATATCCGGTTGAAAATCATCGATTTTTTCAAGGAAGTTTTCCCCATCATGAGCCATTTCGGTTTCAAAACCTTCTTTCATCATTGCTAAATTAAGCATTTCTCTGACATCTTTTTCATCATCAACAATCATTATCTTTTTTACCATTTTCTATTATATCCTATTTGATTTTTTTTTCTAAAATTTTGTCGATTTTCATTTTCAAATCTAAAATATCAAAAGGTTTTTCGATAAACTCATTTCCAAGGAACTTCCCAGCATTTTTTGTGATTTCATCTGTTTTTGCTGTAATAAAGATGATAGGGATTTTCTCCCATAAGGGATTTTCTTTTAAGATATCAAATGTTTCCCACCCGTTCATCTCAGACATCATAATATCTAAAAGGATTATATCCGGGATTTGTTTATTTTTTAAATATTCAATACATTTTTTTCCGCTTTCTACACATATTATATCATATTTTACGTCCAAATCCTTTAATCCTATCTCTACTAAAAAAGCAATATCTGGATTATCATCTACAACCATGATTTTTTCATTCATTATGTTTCTCCTCCATTTTTAAATTCTTTGTTTTTACCTGATGATTTTAATGTGAAATAAAATGTTGAACCTTTATCAAAACCTGGGCTATTTACCCATATTTTTCCACCATGTTTTTCAACTATTTTTTTGCAAATTGGTAGACCTAATCCGCTACTCTCAAAATCATGTCTGGATTCATCGACTTTGTAAAACTCGTCAAAGATATGTTCTATTTGATCATTTGTTAAACCATTTCCTGTATCAGTTATAGATATTTCTATCCAGTCTTCTTTCCTTTCTGCATCAAAAACAATTTTCCCTTTTTTTGGAGTATATTTAATTGCATTGCTGATAAGATTGTCAAATAATTCTTTAAGTCTTATTTTATCTGCTTTAACAATAAAGTTTTTATCTATTAGATTTTCAATTTTAACATTGTTTTTTTCAAAATTGGGTTTGTTGTTAATTATTACTTCACATAACTCTTTATATAGATTTAAATTATTTATTTCAAGTTTTGTCTCAGGTGAATCAAGACGAGCAAGTTTTAATGTTTTTTCAACTAGTTCTTTTATATATTTAGCATTTTTAATTGTTATTTTAATTAATTCTTTTTTTTCAGGGTCTGTTTCCTTTTCTTCAATTATTGGTAAAAAACCAAGTATTGGTGTAAGAGGGTTTTTAAGATCATGACCTAACTGGTTGATAAATTCATCTTTTTGTTTGAGAAGTTTTTGTACCTCAAGAGTTCTTTCATTTACCTTTTTTTCTAATTCTTCATTTAATCTTTTTAGGTCATCTTGGGCTTTTTTTTGTTTCGTGATATCTCTGAATATGCCTCTTGTTGAAACAGGTTTTCCATCTTTAAAACGACAGTTTATATTTCCCTCGATAATTATGGCTTTACCATTTTTTGTTATAAATGAGGCTTGGAGACCTCTAATTTTTTCTCCAGATAATATTTTATTAAAAATATCCTTACAATTGTTCTTACTATCCGGATGAATAATATCAAAAAGATTAAGTTTTGATATTTCTGTATCATCATAACCTAGTGTTTCTTTCCATTTGTTGTTTACATATAAAAACCTTCCATCTGGTTTTACTGCTTGAATGATATCATTTGCATTTTCAAATAAATCTCTATATTTTTCTTCATTGTCTTTTACTTTTTTTTCTATTTCATGCTTATAAAGAGCAATTTCAATATTGCTATGAAGTTCTCTTTCCTCAAATGGCTTAAGAATATAACCATATGGTTCTGTTATTTTTGCTCTTCTGAGTGTTTCATCATCAGAATAGGCAGTTATATAAATAACTGGTATATCATGTTGATTTTTTATCTGTGCTGCTGCATTAATCCCATCCATTTTTCCGCCAAGTTTTATATCCATTAACACGAGATGTGGATGTGTTTCTTCTGCTTTTTTAATAGCATCCTCCTCTGAAGAAACCACATCCACTACATTGTAGCCAAGTGATTTCAATCTTTGTCTTATTTCCATTCCTACGACTACTTCATCTTCGACGACTAAAATATTTACTTTTTTGTCGTACGTATTCATTTTCTCGTATCTCAATATGGGGGGGATATGTTTTTTAATGGGGATAAATTGTTAATATAATATTCTTGGACGAATATTTTTTTTTAAACGTGTAAATCTAATTCATTAAAAGCAAAAAAGTATGATATTATATATTTATTTTTTATATAGTAAAAAAATACTTAAAAAATAGTAGAATATGTAAATAATTTGATATTTATGTTAAAAATATTGAAAATAATTACTAATAATTTTCATATGATTTGTCGTTTATTAATAAGTGCTTTTCCTTTTTCTGAAATATGGACTGTTTTTAATCGTCCTATTTTTTTTATGAAAATCAGATCTTTTTTGTTAAGTACATCTAATCTTTTAGAAATAGTTGGATATGTAAGAGACAATTTGTATCTAATTTTTTTAAGAGAAACTATTACACCTTTTTGATCATTTTTATAAATAAATTTTAGTATTTCATATAGTTCCTCTCCAAGAGATATATCATCTATTTGTTGATTTGGTAAAAACTGTATTTCATCTTCTATAATTGCTATTTGTTTACCGTCAAGGATGGAAGGATTTATATGAAGTAGAAATAAAGTTTTAGTATCTGCTATAATATCATTTATGTGATATATTGTTTCTAAAAACTTTTCAAAAGAAAATTTTGTAATAAAATAATCAACTCTACTCAGTAGTATTACAGTTTTATCATTATTTTTACTGATTTTTTTAACCAAGTTCTGTAGATTATTTATATCTGAAACATTTTTACATTCATGAGATTCATTATCTGTTAATAAAATAATGTTTATACCCTTAATAGGAATCATGCTTTTGATTAATTCAATATTAGAACGAGTGATAAAAAAACATTTAAAATCTGATCTAGAAAGATTCTTTAAAATATTTAATGCAGATTTATTACTTTTATCGTATATAAGATAACTACAACCTGTAATAAGTTTACCATGCTTTTCATTTTCAATAGTTATATCTTGTCCAATCAAAACAAAACCGATATTGTTGTTTTTTTCATCTTTTATTATTGTAGGATTTGAAACCTGTATAATCTTTTTATTTCCTTTTTTTGTTTTTAATACAAGCCTATTAAATGAAGGATTTTTTCCATTTCCTATCTTTTTTAGATTGTCGATAAGTTCTTCAGAATTTTCAAAAACATCAAGTTTTGTTATATGTTTTTTATTAACCTCTTTTTGTTTATATCCTGTTATATATTCAGCGGTTTTGTTCCAAATAATAGTTCTAAAATTTTTATCAAAAGAAATTATTACCTCAGATGTACTATTAAGTATATTATTAAGATTCCTCTCATTTTCAAAGATTTTTTTTTCCATTTTATTTTTATAGAGCGCCATTTTGATATTAATTTTTAATTCTCTTTCCTCAAATGGCTTAAGTATATATCCATATGGTTCTGTTACTTTTGCTCTCCTAAGTGTTTCATCATCTCCATATGCTGTGAGATATATTATAGGAGTACCAGAATTTTTTCTTATATGTTTTGAAGCTTCAATGCCATCCATTTCTCCTTTTAATTTAATATCCATAAGAACGAGGTCTGGTTGAGTTTCTCTTGATTTTTCAATTGCTTCTTCTCCAGTGGATGCTAAAGCAGTTACATTATAGCCTAAATTTTTAAGCATATTTTTAATTTCCATTGCTACAATAGATTCATCTTCAACAACCAATATGTTTG
Source organism: uncultured Thermoplasmatales archaeon (assembly GCA_964628575.1). GTDB lineage: Archaea > Thermoplasmatota > E2 > DHVEG-1 > DHVEG-1 > CAZVNH01. Next base: position 7,274 of record CAZVNH010000049.1, read on the forward strand.
CAGATGTTTTTTCTTTATTATCCCTATCCATATCTTTCATTTATTATACCCATATCTAAAAATATAAAAATATAATATAAATCCCGTTTCAAATATTTTCCTATAAAATTCCAAAATTTTAAGATTTTTTTTATATTTGTAGGATAACAATGAAATTTTATTTGAAAAATATTTTTAATATTTTTACATTATTAAGCTTTTTCTTTTGTTTCTGGAAAAGTTACCTTGAACTCTGTTCCATCATTACTGTTTATTTCTAATATACCGTTTAATTGCTTAACTAAGTTTTTAACTAATGACAACCCTAATGTTTCTGTTTTTTGAATAACAAGGTTTTTTTGTAAACCTACACCGTTGTCTTTAATGGTTAATATAAAATTCTCTTCTTCTTTATGAAGATCTATACTAATCTTACCTTTTGTGTTATTTGGAAAAGCATGTTTTAGAGAATTTGAAACAACCTCATTGATAATCAATCCACATGGTGTTGCTATATCAATACCAAGGAAAACATCTCTAACATTTATATCTAGTTGAATATCTTCAATTTTCTGCCCATGTGATTGCAATAAATTGTTTATTAGTTTTGTTATATATTCGTTACAATTTATCTTTGCAAGGTTCTTAGATTGATATAGTCTTTCGTGAATAAGTGACATAGATTTGATTCGATTATAAATCTCTAAAAAAACTTCTTTTGTTTTTTCATCTTCAAACTTTTTTAACTGAAGATACAATAAACTAGATATAATCTGTAAATTGTTTTTAACTCTATGATGTGCTTCTTTTAAAAGTATTTCTTTCTCCTCAAGGGATTTTTTAAGTTCTTGTTCTATTTTCTTACGTTCTTCAATTTCTTTACTTAATTCTTCATTCGTCTTTAACAATGCTGAGGTTCTTGCATTTACTTCTTTTTTGAGTTCATCTCTGTTAAGAAGAGCCATTTTTTCAGGTTTAATTACGGTTTCTGTCATCGGTCGATAGATAAATAGGCTATGTTTCAAGATAGCAGCTCCAATAAAAAATGCAAGAATTGAAAAACCAATAGTCGCCATGGGAAATACATACATATTGAGTAGAGGAGGTATTAAATTAGTTAGAACAAGTAATGCTGCTGCAATAAGGCTTCCATAAAATACATGTTTAATCTGTTTTTTTTCAATTATTGATTCTGATATTTGATATCCTATTAATAGATTAATAAATGCAAAAAAAGAGATGACTACTACCCATATACCTATGAAAGAAAGAGAGGGATTTAAAGCTAAACGATAGCCCCATATACTTGATTTGATATCATTTGATGAAACATTAAAATTGAAAAATAAAACTAAAACAATCCCAAGAATATATATAATGTATAATATATAATTTAGTTTTTTATGGAGGAGACGTTCCCTTGGAAAAATAGAGCATAAATGCAGAAAGGTTATTGGGACAAAAATTGCACCTAAATATCCAATTCGTCCCCAGAATAGTCCTTCATGAATATTTCTGGAGAGTCGTAGCATTACCTCTCCAATACAAAAAAAAGATAATGAGATTATTAATAAAACAAAAACTCTATTTTGAATATTTTTTGGATTTTTTGAATATACATAAACACCAATAATTATACTAAAAATGGAGGCAGTTATTGCCGGTAAAACAAAAAGATTTATGGGCATTTTTCCACTTAGTGCTTAATTAATGAAATGACTAAAACCATTTAAATTTATTACTTTTTAATAATCTAAATTTCTTATTTGCATTGAGAAATAAAAATTAGAAAAAATTTAATGTTATAGTGTTTTGAAACATTTTTAAATATTTTTATACTAATTTATACTTAACTCTAAAAATACTTTATTTATTCTTTATATTGATTATCACAATTAATTATTTAGGGGGTAAAATATTTTAGAATATAAGTTTGAAAATTTATTTGCATCACAATCAACTATTTATGATTTTTTTTACAATATCTGGGAAGAAATAAATAACAAAGTAGAAAATATTAATATCTCATATGAAGATGCAGAAAAAGAATTAAAAAATCTTGTTATTTATGATGCTTTGGATGGCAGTCGGACAACGTTGACTTTAAACTCATTTATTGAGCCAGAATATGAGGTTGCATTATTTTCAATCGCACTTATTCATACCCTACAAGCTTTAGGTGTAAAATCATGTGTTATTATGCTACATACATCATATAATCGTAAAAGAGGTGAGAAAGAATTAGAACGAGTTTTTAAAATGATCAAATCTGGTGCAGAACTAATTAAGCAATATTCTTTAAAAAATAATATTCGATGTAATTGTTTATGTTTGAATGATAACTATGAGCTAATCGATGAAATAAGGGATGTAGAACGATATACACAACATGGTGTATTCAATGCATACTTTCTTTTTGATTACGATGAAAAATGGTGTGTTACTAGAAAAGGCTATAATATTTTAAACGATTTACCAGATATAAATGTTCACGTTAGACATACTAAATTTAATTTTTCAGGTGGATGGATACCAAATAAAATGATAAAGTCTGCTTTTCTCTATTCGCAAAATGGTACAACATATAGCAATTGGAAACCTGATGAGCTTGTTGCATTGATATCAATAGCATTAATAGCTAAAATTTTTAATGAAGGAGAAGGATTAAGTAGGATATATAATGAGGATAATGAAATCCTAAGACGATATCAAAAACGTGAAATCGATCTATTTAAAAGAGTAGTATATCTTAGAGAACAACCAACAAAATTATTTATCCTTGGCTCATCAGTAGGTACCTACCAGATATATTACTAAAAAAAGAATTAAAATAAAAATAATAATGATTTAAACCATTGGATTTCAAATGACAATCAAATATATTTTTTTTGATCTTGGAGATACCATTATAGATACGTCCATTTCAAATGAAGCTTTAAATTTTGGGCTAAAAAGTGTTCTTTCTAATAAGGTTGTAACAAAAGAATTGATTTCAAAATGGGCAATTGATTCTTATAAAACATCCAAATTTTATTATAAAAAAGGAGAATTTCATACAGTCAGACGACTACAAGAAATAAGTCTAAAAAATGTTTTATTGGAATACAATATTGATCTCTCTGTAAAACAGATAATTAATATTGTTAACGAATTTTGGCGATATTTTATAAAAAATTGTATATTATACAAAGATGTAAAACCTGTATTATCTGATTTAGTTCAAAAAAAATATAAATTAGGATTGATAACTAATAGCGATGCGAAAAATGTTTATAAAATTTTAATGCGACATAACTTAGATAAAATTTTTAAGATAAAAGTAATATCAAGCGATTTTAAAATATATAAGCCTAATCCATTCTTATTTAAACATGCACTTGACCTTGCTCAATGTTCACCACAAGATTCTATTTTTGTTGATGATTCTATGTTTGATATAATCGGAGCAAAAAAAATTGGAATAAATACAGTAATTATCAATAGAAACAATGTACAAGATAATACTACAGAAATTAAACCAGATTTTATAATTAACAATCTTCAAGAAATAAATACAATTATTGACAAATTAGAGATCTAAGATTTTCTAAATATTTTCGCTTTTCTTTAGACATTTTATCATATTTTAAAAAACCTATATATGCCATTTTCCCCTCTATATTAATTAGCTTCGTCATACGTTGTAATGATCTTGTCCAATCAAGATTTGACCTCTTCCATTTTTCCTGGTAAGGATGGTTGTTATATATACTACCATATGTCGAAAAC
>CAZVNH010000050.1:0-6135 GCA_964628575.1 uncultured Thermoplasmatales archaeon
ATCTAATACTGTTTTTTTAGATTCCATCACTTTTGTTTCAGATGGATGAATCTTAATTATTAATTGATCTTTTTCCTTTTCTTTAAAAATATCAATTGTGTAAGAAATCCATTCATAGATATCAGAAAAAGCTGATTCTTCACTGAAAGCTGCAATATCCCATGGAACATTTGGAAAGAGTACATATGTTTTATCGAATTTTTTAAAATTAAACCTATTTTCAAGTTCTTTTTTATCGATATCTGAAAAACCATATAGTGCTACTTGGCCTTCTTCTCCCCTTGTTCTTTTATTTATAAAATTCTCTAAAATTTTTTCTTCATCTTTATTTAACATTTTTTTATTTCTTATCTCTGTTAAATATTTATGAAAATCTGGTTTAGGTCTACTAAATGTCAAGGTATTGCTCTCTCCGCTAAGCCATATATACGTTGTTACATCCTTGTTTATCATATATTCTGAGAAACTCCCCCATGAACTGTAGCATCCATGTGAACTTACTAAAATATCTGGTTTTTCTTCTCTAAATACTTGTTCTGCTACATCTGTTGATATAAGGGCGTTTACAAGTTCTTCTTTTAATATTTTTTCATATAAATTTTCTGTTGGTATGTCACCTTGGTAATATCTCTGAGCAGATTCAATTGCATAGCTTCCGACATGTACTCCTTTGTAAATATATTCTTCACATTCTTTTATAGACAGATTTTGTATTTTTTTACTAATTTTTTCTTTTTCATCTTTTTTTATATAATCAATATAATTTTTATATGGAATTTGTGTTGTTTCATAGAATTTTTGAGAAAAATTTTTACAGTTTTTACAGCTCCATTTATTAGGAGGTTTTTTAACAGAAAAATGAGTAGTACACATAGTAAGTGCACCACTACATATAAGCATTTTTACTTTATGTTCTCGAAGCTGTAAAGATTTAGCAATTCCACCTTCAAGATAGGTATGTGGCATATGTCTTGCATCTAGTGAGTTAAATATTATTTTTTTACTTGATTTATTATGTTCTTCTTTAACTGGTTTTTTCATAATTTTTCTAAGTCTATAAAGAGCTATATGTTGAGTTGGAGTTATAACAATTTTATAGATTGTTAATTTTAGTTTAACTTGTTCTAAAATTTTTCTTAACAATCTTTCAATTTTTTTAAAACCAGTTTGAGAAACAAATGCCAAGATTGATTATCCTCCAAATATAGTTTTTTCATTAAATTTTCTTTTTGTTTTTATAATCCTGAATAGTTTTTTCTAATCCCTCTCTAAGTGTTATTTTTGGGCCTTCATTAATAAGTTTTTTAAGTTTTGATATATCAGGACATCGTCTTTTATGATCATAATCTCTTGCTGGTAGATAATTAGGATTAAATGATTTATTTTCAATATTATGAATCATTTCAGCAAGATCAACTATTCTTATTTCTTTATCATTACCAACATTTACTATTTCATTAGAAATTTTTTCAGATAAGATTCTTGCGAGTCTTGTATGGTCATCAACATAGCAAAAACTTCTTGTATGATTACCATCACCAATTATTGTGAATTGTTTATCTTTAAACATTTTATTGATAAACTCAGGAATTACTTGTCCATATTCTGATGTATCCATATGAGGACCATAGGTGTTAAAGATTCGTAATATCAAATATTTCAGTTTATATTCTTTTGCAAAAAGTTTTGTATAAAAATCACAAATTGCCTTTGATGAAGCATAGCTATCTCTATCTGTATGAATATTCAAAAGAATTGGATGTGTTTCAGGTGTAGGTACTTGCTGAGGTTCACCATATGTTTCAGAGCTTGATGCATATACAATTTTATCAACTGTTGAATGCTTACAAGCATTTAGAACATTTTGCGTTATACGAACATTGTCATTAATTACTTGGTATGGAATATCATAGAAATATTTTGTACCATTAATTGCAGCATAATGAAAAACAATATCTGGTTGCTCAGTTTCAATAAGTTCTTTAATTTTATCAGGTTGTTTGGCTAGATCAATCTTGTAAAAATTAAAATTTTTATGTTCAGGTAAATATTCTTCTTTTCCACGAAAGAAATTATCTATACCAACTACATCATATTCATTGTTTAAAAGCTCTTCAGAAAGAAAGCTTCCCAGGAATCCTGCTGCACCAGTAACAATTGCTTTCATCTAAGATCTCCTCGACCAAGACCTATATATTTAATATCTTTCTGATTTTCAATTTTTCCTTCAAAAATATTCCAAAGATCAAGTATTTTTACATCTTTTTTTGTATTATTCAATAGGTCTTTAACACTTAAATCTCTATATATTTTATGAGCTGTTGCAAAAATAATTGTATCTGCTTTTTTCATAGCATCAAAAAGTTTCATTTTTTCAACATTATTATCGATATTGGTAGGTAGTCGAGTATATGTTGTACTATCAAGATATGGATCATTTACTATAACATGAAATCCCTCATCAAGAAGTAGATCAATGATATCTATTGAATGGCTATTCCGATAGTCATCTATATCCTGTTTAAAAGATAGCCCTGCAACAAGAATGTTTTCTCCAATAACTTCTCCTACTATTTTTTTACATAACCAGTCATTTGCTCTTCGTGCATAAAACCAGACAGAGTTAAAACCACGGACAATTACTTTATTAAAAGCCATTTCTAATAGATATGGATCTTTACCAAGACAATACCCGCTAACAGGACCTGGTAATGGTATACCATTACGCTCGTAGCCTTTATTTGCTGCGCGAATCACTTCCATGACATTAACATTATTTGTATCAGATAGAAATGCAACTTCATTTGCAAAAGCAAAACGCATATTCCTCCAAGAATTATCAATAAGTTTAACAAACTCTGCTGTTTTTGGATTATCAACTCTTACAATTTCTCCACCGATTTTTTCAAAAAAACTTTTTACTTTATTAAATCCCTCATCTGAATAACTACCTATAACTTTTGGAAGGTTTTTCTCTTCAGAAATAGCTTTACCTTCCATTAACCGCTCTGGAACAAATGATAGATAAAAATCTTTTCCTTCTTTTAATCCATCTTGCTCTATACGTTTTTTGATTTTATCTGTTGTTCCTATTGGTAATGTTACTCGGAAAATGATTGTCTTACCTTTTACACCAATTTTTCTAATTCGATCAACAACTATATATAGATTAGTAAGAGATCCTCTTTCTGGATATCTATTAAATTTTGTACCAATTGCAATAATAAAATATTCACAATCTTTAACCTCATCTGTTATTTCTGTTGTTGGAAAAAATCTTTTATTTAGATGTTTATCGATAAGCTCTTTCATTCCTGGTTCATAAAATGGAAGTTTCTTATTTTTTATCTGATCAACAAGTTCTTGGTTTATATCGATTCCAATAACTTCAAATCCACTATCAGCACAAACTAAGGATAAAGGTAAACCTGTTCTTCCAAGTGCAAAAACACTAATCTTCATATTTCATCCACCTTCAATAAATTTCTTACTTGGGCTTCGCACCCTGTAAGAAAAAAACCATTATTAATTCTTTTCTTAGGTCAAATTTTATCTAATTTATTTAAAATTTCTTTTTCTAAATAATCCTTTAATACATCTAATTTGAAATAATTGGAATTATCTTCAGCATGTTTTTTTAAATTATCAAGAAGTCCTTTATTTGTTATTAATTCTAAAAAAATTCCTTCAAGATCTTTTTGTGTTTTATAAGTAAGAGTTGAAGTTTTTAATTCATCAATTACTGTAAAATCTTTAGGAATAATCAATGGTTTTTTATATTGAATTGCTTCAAAAGGTAATGCACTTCCTTCTGTTATTCCATATGTCTCAGTAATTCCAGTATCTCTTTTAGTAACAACTCTTAATGGTGAAAAAATGATATCACTTTTTATCATTCTTTCATTATATTCTTCTTCAGAAATAAACTCCTCTGAAAAAATTATATTATAACCTTTGTTTTTTAGTTTTTTACATTTTTCAATTATATTTTTTCCAGGTTGACCTACTGGTTTTCCAAGAAAATCTATAATTATTTTGTTTTTGTATTTATCATATAATTTTTCAACAATACTAATTGCAAGATTATAATCTCTTCTATACTCTTCAATGAGACCAGGAATTACAATTCTAAATTTTTCATCTGTTCTTTTAATATTAAATGTTGTTTTTTTATCATAAAAATTGAAAGGAAGGGTAAAAATTGGTTTTTTAAATTTAGTATTTTTTAAAATAAAATTTTTCATAGGAGGATATATTACATTAATACCATTCATACTTGGAAGAATCTTATATCTTATTAGATAAATACTAATAGTTGCATCAAGACTTCTAAATATATTTTTAATATTGAAACCAAATCTTGCTTTAAACCAGTGATTAACCATATGTACTGTTACAATTTTTTTACATTTTGGTTTAAATCTAAAATAGTGTGGAACATCGATAAGACTTGTTTGAATAGTGTTGATAAAAAGTAAATCAATTCTATCATTACATATTCTCTCAACGCGTGTTAAAAATTGATTAACAGTTTCATCATCTTTTTTTAGGATTATTTCATAGTTTGAAATATCGTCTATATATGTTTCAATTCTTGATAGGATTTTTTTTGTTGTAAAAACAGTTACACTTGTATTTTTTGTTTTACAGATTCTCATTATTGTATGAAGGAATTTAACATGAAAATGAAATTCTAATATACCTATTTTTTTCATATTATTTATTCCTTTAAGATTTATACAATTGACTTGTCATCCTTATAGTAAACATAATCTTTATTTGGTATTTTCCAGTCTTTTCCATATCTAAATTCTAGATATTTTTCTGAATTAGTAGGTGCTTTGATATTTAGATTGTAAAATTTTATTTCCTTAAGACTTGTAAAATATTTGATTGGTATTGAAATTGTTATTATTTTACATCCTGATTTCTTATAATAATCAATTATTTTTTTTACAAGCTGTTCTCTAATTTTTTTTGTGAGAATTTTACAGAAAATATGAATAAAACGAGTAATTTTTTTAGGAATTTTACTTCTTTTTAATTCTGGATTTTTTGTTTTTAAAACCCATCTAAAGTAATCAAGTATCTCTCCTTTTTTATTGTTTACATACCATTTTCTAGTGGCGTTAGTTCCTTTTTTTTCATATAAGTTAATATCAATTTCACTATTATTTCCAAGTATTTTAATACATTTTTCTAGTGGAAAATAGATTAATTCAAAATTCTTTTTACTAATATTTTCATTTGCTTTTAGTATTCTATCAATATCTTGATACCATGCTCCTAAATCAATGTCATAATCCCATGGTAAGAATCTTTTTTCTCTTATTGCTCCTAATAGTGTTCCTGCATCAAGCCAGTAGTCTATCTTTTTTTCATCAAGTATAAGTTTAATTGTTTCAAGTGAATGAATTAGATCTTCTTCTTTCATTTAAAGGACCTATGATTTTATTTTTTGTTTAGCAATTTTTAGATCATCTTTGGTATCTATTTCCATACATAGTTCTTTTGTAAAATATAGAGGTTTTAAAGTTATTTTATCTGAGATTTTATTAAATGCATCCTCAGCATATAGATCTAATTTATTTGTTTTAACTTCTTTGTCTATCTCATTTATCCATATTAAAAAATCTTTTTTTGAAAACTTATAAAATGGTAGAGAAGGTAGTGCGTCATCTCCAAAATAGTTTACATTTATTTTTATAATTTTATCATTTTTAATTGATGCTTTAAAATCTTTTTCTGGGATTTCTTTTGTTTTATGAACTAACACCAGATTCTTATTTTTGTCTTTAATCATTTTTGTTAAAAGTTTTTCATCAAAAACAAGGTCTCCGTGGATAAGAATTATATCATCATCAATATAATTTAGAGTAAGCCATAGTGTATAAATATAATTTGTAGTATCATATTGAGGATTTGGTACATAAGTAATACTTAATCCTTGATATTTTTCTCTTAAGAATTTTTGTACCTTTGCTTCAAAAGGACCGGTTGTAACAATAATATCTTTTATTTTATTTTTTAACAGGCTATCTATTTGCCTCTCGATTATTGTTTTACCATTTAATTTTATTAGTAGTTTTGGCATTTTATCTGTTATTGGTCTTAATCTTTTGCCTATACCTGATG
>CAZVNH010000050.1:6145-10991 GCA_964628575.1 uncultured Thermoplasmatales archaeon
CTTCTAAGTTGGTCTTTATCAATTTTCCTTGGATTGTTATTCATTCTATCTTGAGTGAATCCTTTTTGTAATATACGTTCTAATCCTTTTTTATCTATGTTTAGTTTACTAAATCTTGTTTTTATATTGATTCTATGCATAAAATCTATTAGATTTTTTTTAGCATTAATTTCATCTTTAGCATTTATTATTTTAAAGATATCCTCTATTTTTTGTTTTACAAAATCTACTCCTCTTTCATCATTACAATCTTTTTCATTTAAATTATAATTAAACTCAAGTATATCTGGTATTGTTAAAGCTACAGCATGACCATGCGCTATTTTAAAATATGATGTAATTGGATAAGATATTGAGTGACAAGCAGTTGTTTTTGAAATATTAATTGCCTTTCCAGATAAATTAGCTGCTTTCATCATGTTCATACGAGATTTTTTATCTGGGTTGTTAACTGCTTTATTAAGATTTTTCCATGCAAGTTTTATTGCATTTTTTGCATATTTTCTTGATTCTTCTGTAGAATTTATTGACCAATATGATTCGATACCTTGACACATTGCATCAAGACCTGTTGGTGCTGTAATATCAGGAGGCATTGATTCAGATAATAAAGGATCAACTATTGAAATAGTGGGAATTGTAAAACTTGGATGAGATAAAGAATGTTTAATTTTATCAATATAAATTGTAGCAAAACGTGTTGCTTCAGATCCTGTACCTGCAGTAATCGGAATCGCAATTAATGGTTTACCAGGTCGAACTAGTTCTTTATCACCAGTAATATATTTTACAATATCATCTGGATTATTTGCTAATACATTAATTGATTTAGCAATATCAATTACACTTCCACCACCAACTGCAATAACTATATCTGGATTGGTTTTTTTATATTCAATAATTCCTTTTTTAACATCTCCTATACCAGGATTTATATTAAAGTTTTTTTTAAAAAAGTTAGGATTATAATCCTTGAGAATATTTTTTATTTTTTCTTCAGCACCTGAGATTTTATAAGATTTTTTACCAGTTACAATAAATATATTTTCTGTCTTGTACTGTTTAACTATTTTATTTAGATTCTGAATTGAATCAAACCCGAAAAACTCTTTTTGCAAAGATTTCATTTCTCCATTATATATTTCATAAAATGTTTTTTATGATCTCTCGGATGCATAGGTGGCCTACTTAGATCTTTTCGAGCACCTTTTCTTATTTTAACTATTAGCATTACCGGCCCTTTCATTTTCTTAAAACTTTTAAACTCCTGCTCAAGATCATCAAGATTTTGAACATTTATTGCATTTTTATAGTTGCATCCAAGAGCAATTTTTTCAAAATCTATTGTATCAGAGCATGTTGGTTGTCCACCAGTTGAATCATGAGCTTGATTATCAAATATAATATGATAATAATTAGTTGGACAGAAATGACCTGTTGTTCCAAGGGCCCCCATCTGCATCAATACAGAGCCATCTCCATCTAAAACAAATACCTTTTTTTTATTATTCAATGCTATTCCAAGAGCAATTGATTGAGCACAGCCCATAGCACCTATATTATAAAAATCATGATCAAAAGCCATTTTATTTTTTTTACGCCATTCAAAAACCTCTCTTGAAGTTTTTCCTGTGGTAGACACAACAATATCATCTTTATCAAGATTTTTTATTATAGTTTTTATTGCTTCTTCACGACTAGGAAGTGTTTGATTTATTGGATTGACATCTTCTAATTTTTCAAAAATACCTCTACGAATAACAAGTGCAAAAGGTCTACTTTTTTCAACCATATATTCCTTTGCTTTTTTTATTGTCTCAGTTAATTCTTCAATATCATCACTTACTATTTCATAAGGAATATCTAAAATATCAAGAAGAGATAGAGTTATAGGTCCCATTTTATGATGTTGAAAAGCATCTTTTGTATTAGGTTCTCCACGCCAACCAATCATCAATAAAATCGGAATACTATATACATGTGGATCACATAAAGAAGTAAGAGGATTTACGGTTTTACCGAAACCAGAGTTCTGCATATATACAACTCCAATTTCTCCTGTTGCAAGATGATAACCTGAACAAACTGCTACTGCTTCACATTCGTTTACTGTTGGAATATTTGTAAGATTTTTTTTATTATCTTCAAGAAAACTCATCCAGGATTTAAAGGTGCTATCTGGAACACCTGAAAAAAAGGTAAGATTGTATTTATTACATAGTTTGAAAAAATCCTCACATTTAATCATATTTAAATGACCTCATTTCAGATTAGATATCATTTTTTCAGCAATTTCTTTATCTTTTTTATTATGGATTTCAATCCAGCCTTTATATACTTGTAAGGCGTTAACTGTAAAACCTCTATCTATTATTTCTTGAATAATATCTGTTATTCCTGCTTTATCAAAAGAATCTGCTTCTTGGAATTTATTATTTTTATATTTTTCACTACAGTCATCATAAACTTTTTTCAGAATCTCTGCACCTTTCTCTGAAAAATATGCTAATCCAATAAATTCAAAATCAGCTCTTTTTTTGTTTATATTCTTTCCAATTTCTTTTACTTTGATCAAACTAGTTGGTTGAAGCATACGATGATACACTGATTGTTCAATATTACTAACAACTAAATCCAGTCTTTTATCTATATCATGTTTGTGATATGTATAAGAATTATCAACTAATAAAACAATATCTCCTTCGGTTTGAATAAGGGATTTCAATATTTCTTCATTGAATAAGATATCAGAGTAAAGAAGAATGAATCCATTATTCAATGCTTCCCGAGCACAAAATAAAGAATAAAGACTATGTTTTTTATCAAAATTTGGATTTTCATAATATTTTATATTATCGTTTTTAATCAAATCTCCTTTAAATCCTTTTACAACTGCGATATTTGTTAATCCATTTTTTCTAATTATTTCAAGTTGCCTATCTATAATTGTTTTCCCATTTATTTCAACAGTTGCTTTTGGTTTTTCTAAAAAATTAGGATCTTTACCAGCAGCAGGTATAATCACAGATATTTTTTGTTCTTTAGAGTATTTTCTATCTTGTTCTTTAATCCATTCAAAGCCTACTTCTTTAAAAATTTCTGGTACAGATGAACAAATCGGCTCTGTTTCAAAATTACGGTCATTAAGAAGTATTGTTTCAGCTGTTTGTTTCATTGATTTATGAGCAGATCTTAACAAGTGATTTGCATGAATAATAATATTAAATCCTTTATCTGCAAGTTCTTTATCAGTGATTAGATTGTAAGTTGTTGGAACTGAAACAAGTGGAGGTCTTCTCCCAAGTTTTTGACATAATTTATTATATTCTTCTGCAAAAGCTAAAATATCATCTGGTATACTTTTTTTAGAATGAATCATTATTCCATCTACACCAGCATTAATATATATTTCAGCGCGTTTGAGCGCGTCTTCTAATCCAACACCAGCTATCAAGCTTTCAATCCTTGCTATTATCATTAAATCATTAGAAATTTTTACATCGTTTCCTCGTTGAATTTTTTGAATAAATTTTTCAGGTTTTTCAAGGGTTTGTTTTGCATTTGGATCAAGACTATTTCTCTTTGGAAAAACTTTATCTTCGATAATTACTGCAGAAACTCCTAATCTTTCTAATTTTTTCACAAAAAACTCGAACTGAGAAGGAGATCCACCAGTGTCTCCGTCAATAATTATTGGTTTTGTGGTAACATTTAATATTTCATCAATTGTGTGTAATCGAGATTCATTACCAACAATTTCTGCATCAGGCATACCTTTAGATGCAGTATCTGTAAGACTACTCTCCCAAAAACCGTCAAACTCGATTGATCCCTTTTCTATATTTATTTTAGCTCTCTCTGCAATTAATGCAGAAAGACCGTTATGAACTTCTATAATCCTAACAAAACCTTTTTTTTCAATTGTTTTTTTAAGCAATCCGCGCCTTATATCTGGAGATATTGATTTTTTCATAATTTAATGCCCAATTCCTTTGTTAATACTTAAGACTTATTATTGTTTATACTATATTTTCTTATAGTGATTACACAATAAATATATCCTAAAAAACCAATAAATAATCTAATCATTCCAAAAAATGAGGTTTGATTTTTTATAACATCTGTTGCAGAGTGTTTTACCCATATTCTTCCATATTTTAAACCTAAAAGTTTTCTACCATAACCATACCAAAATGATTGTTTTAAAAAAGCAAGTGGTGAGTTTTTTGCTCGATAGTAGATTTTAGCGTTTCTATTTTGTTTAATATTATAACCTGCTTCTACAGCACGGTAATTAATTTCAAGGTCTTCTGCTGATGAAAACCAAGGATCAAAACCTCCGATTTTATCAAGAACTTCTTTTTTATAAACAGTATTTGCTCCAGGATAAGATATGTTGACTCCTTTATGATAGAATTTTACATTTTCTATATTTTTTACTTTCTCCTCACCTTTAGATAAAAGATCTCCGACAACAATATCTGCGTTATTCAATCCTTTTCTTATTTCTTTTATCCAGTTTTTATCAGCAATGTCATCTCCACCAATGAAAGCAACTGCATCACCTGTTGCTTTTTTAATCCCGTAGTTCATACTATCTGCTCGAGTGCCAGGATAAACAAAAAGTTTGATATTTTTATATTTAGATGAATAACTCTTAACTATCTCTTGAGTTTTATCGGTACTATCTGAATCTACTATTAAAACCTCATATGGTTCTTCTTGTTGAATGAGACTTTCTAAAAGATCCCCTATATTTTTTTCTTCATTTTTTGTTGTAAGTACTACACTGATTTTCATCATCTTTTATAACAATCATAATAAAATACTTTATAAAAATTTATAC
>CAZVNH010000051.1:0-1411 GCA_964628575.1 uncultured Thermoplasmatales archaeon
ATTCTACTTCTACTTTCGGAACTACTGAGATAATGATTAATTTAATATAATAGTATTTTATTCAACACGTTCATGAATTTAGAAAAAATAATTGCGTTAGTATTAGCTTTTATTGTCATTGTTGTTACTTCAGCTTTCTTTTTTATGGCCTACGGTGATGAAATATTCAAAAATTTGAATCCAGATGAAAAGAATCCAGATGAAAAAGATGATAATAAAGATAATACTGGAAATAAATCATATAAAGAAATAAGTAGATACTCAACAATTCAAAGAAATGAAACACAGAATATTACACAGGGGCTATCTGGTGATATTTTAGAGGTTCAGCTTTTATTTTTAAGATTATCTGATGATGATTTTGTTTTTAGTTATCATCCACTTTCAGATGAAACTGTTTATTTTGAAGTAGAAATAGTTGAGGTTCAAGATATTGAATCTTTAAATATAACAGATATCTCATATGGGGATTATGTAGATCTTCATTATATTGGGAGGTATTCTTCTAATGATACAATTTTTTCCACATCTTATGATGATCCAGTAGCAAAAACAGGTGGAACACCATTGAAGGTTTTTGTAAATGATAATGTTTCTGCAGAACCTGCTGATCAGTTTGTTGATTATATAAATAATCCTCTTAGAGCATTTTCTATCGAAGAATATATCGAACTAATGAAAAGCCCATTAGGAACCAAAAAAGGTTTTTTTGAAGAACTAACATCTGCAAAAATAAATCCTGAAGATCCTACTTTTACAACTGGTGATATACCACCAGAGAAAGCATATGGAATAACTGTTAAAATGAATACTTTATTAAATTTAACTCCTTTGGTTGGTGAGTGGTTAGAATATGAAATAGTTGATATTCAGGAGAATCAACCTATACCGCAAGAAATCTTCGATCTCTATGGTGATGCATTTGGTGAGACAACTACTATATTTACTTTAAGAGAAAATATGTATTATATAGGTAAGGAGATTGTTGAGAAATATCCCTCCTGGGATGGTTCAACCATTGTTACAAAAATAAATGATACAAAAATTTGGATGTATACCTCTCCACCTGATTATTTAGGTGATGTTTTTACTTGGTCTGAAATAAATCAGGAAACCGGTGAGAAAATTGATTTCCCTCAAAATACAAGTACAATTGATTACATTGATGAAGATATTATAAAAATAAAACATACTCCTATGATAGATGATACAATACAGGAATCAATATATTATGCTGCTTATGGTATATATTTCACAAACAATACCTATACTGTTGAATCTTTAACAAATGATAAAATAAATTTATCATATAATAGTCAATAATCTGAAGAAGTTGAAAGTTGATTTTTAATTTCTTTTTCTAATATTTCTAAAAATTCTTCTTCTTTTCCTTTTGGTATTGTTGCACCAG
>CAZVNH010000051.1:1421-10917 GCA_964628575.1 uncultured Thermoplasmatales archaeon
CTGCAATATTATGACCGCCACCTACTCCATTAAAAGTAGTTGCAGCTTTTTTTATAGCAGTTGAAAGATTAAGTCCTTTTTCAACTAATTGTTCTGTTGCTCGTATTGATGCTTTTATATCACCATTATCTTTTTCTGCAAAACCAAGAAGTGGGATATCAGAACTAATGTCTTCTGAGTTTAATAGCATGTTTGTAACAATTCCAACTATTGTATCACGAATACCTGTTTTAGCGTGGAAATATTGGATATATTCTCGTTTTATAATTCCTTCTTCTCTTGCAAATTGAAGTCCTTCTACAAGATTTGCTCTATGACCTCTGAGTAGATTTTGTGCTTGTTTGAAATATTTGTCTCGATCACCGAGCCATACTTTTAATCCTACCTCATATTTTCCATATCTTGCTGTTGAGTTTAGTAATGTTGCAAATTCTTTTGCCTCATGAAGCTCAATTCCCTCTTTTTCTTTTGAAAGAATATATACTTCTCCGATTATTTTTTTTGTAATATTATACCCAAAACCTTTTTTTAAAAGGATTTTTGCGATATTTGAAATAATCTTTTTCCTTTCGTTTTTATCAAGATCTATCCATTTTCGCCAGTTATCTCCGTCTTTTATTCTTATATTCAGATTTTGTAAAAATGTAATACATGATGATTCTCGTCCTGTTAATCCAGGTATAATAGGGTTACTTGCATATTGAAGCATTTTATAAACTGGTCTGGTTTCCCTTCCAAAATATCTTATATCAACTTTTGATTTAATTGAATCAACTGAAACCGCATCTTTTAAAATATCTCTATTAATACCTGTTAATTTTCCTAATCGACGATCTTGCAAGTCTCCACATGCACCAATTATTGCGAGATGAGAAAGATTGATGTTTTCTTTATCTACTTTTTTTGAAACAAGATAGGTTGTACCTGCACCGCTTATCTCAAATCCTCCATCTATATTAAAGAGATGAGGATTTAGATGAAATGATTTATTTGAGTTATCTAAAACCTCATGGTGATCAGTTATTATCTTATTTATTTCAGGGTAACTATTGCTTATACTACTTCCAAGATCTGTGAACCATACAAGCTCATAGTTTTCATTTTTTATTTTTTCAAGGCACTCTTCATCAAGTTGTTTAACAAACTCAATAGAAAATTCTTTTCCAAGTTGCTCTAATGTTTTATAAGCAATAGAACCAGCGGTTATACCATCTGCATCAATGTGAGATACTATATGGATTTCTCTTGATTTATTTATGATATCCCCTATCTCACCTGCTCTTTTTAACAAAATAAAAACCTCTTTTTTTTTTGTAATAGAATATAGTATGATATGTTTTTCGAAATAAACTTAAAAATGATTATTATATTCATTAAATGTTTTTAAGGTGATAAAAAAATGGTTAGATATTGCTCTAATTGTGGTATGCAATTAATAGAAGGTGCTTCCTTTTGTTCAAAATGTGGAGCCAAGATTGATCAACAAACTCCTCCAATAGTTCAACAACAATATCCTTCTCAAGATCAAACTATACAACAACCAGTTCAGCAGCCTCCACAAACACAGGTTCAACCTCAACAAGGTTTTGTACCACCACAACAGGCTCCACCGATGCAGGGATCTTCTAGTATTTGGTATCAGAATTATTATCGTATTAGAAAAAAGGTTCTTGCTATTGGTAACAAATACTGGATTGAGGACTATAATGGTAATGTTATTGGTTTTACTAAACAAAAAGTTTTCAAATTAAAGGAGGACATCAGAATATTTACTGATGAGTCTATGAATACTGAGCTTTTTAGGATCATGCAGGAGCAAATCCTTGATGTATGGGGAACATTTGCAATAATTGATTCTCAAACAAATCAGGCTATTGGATTTATTAAACGAGGTTTTTTATCAGAGTTTGGACGTGATGCATGGGAGTTACAAAATATTAATAGACAGCCTTTTGGAAGGATATTTGAAAAATCACTTGGAAGAGCTCTTGCACGAAAATATATGCCTGGAGGAGGACTTGTTCCTGAAAAGATGACTGTTGAGTTGAATAATCAACCTATCGCTGAAGTTAATCAGGATTTTAAAATTATTGGTGATATATGGGATTTGAACTGTATTGCAGTTCCATCTGATCTTGATAGAAGAGTTCTTCTTGCATGTATTATACTTATGGGTTGTATTGAAAGAGATAGAAAATAAAAAAAGGATTGGTTTGAAGGTTTTTAATTACCTTCAGCCATTGCTTTATATTTCTTGTATTTATTGTTTACGTCTTCTTCTAGTTTTTTATGTAGTTTTTTTGCCTCCTCTGGAAATGATCTTGTCAAAACGTTATATCTTACTTCTCCCATAATAAAATCACGTAATGTTCCATTTGGTTCTTTGTAATCAAGTTGGAATGGGTTTTTATTTTCATCAGCAAGTCTTGGATCAAATCTATATATTGGCCAGTATCCTGATTCAACTGCTAATTTTTCTTCTTCTTGTGTTTTTCCCATACCTTTTTTGATACCATGGTTAATACATGGTGAATAAGCAATAATCAGAGAAGGTCCAGGATATGATTCAGCTTCTTTAACTGCTTTGATTAACTGGTTTTTATTTGCACCCATCGCTACACTTGCTACATATACATATCCATAGGTCATTGCCATAAGACCTAGGTCTTTTTTCTTGGTTTTTTTACCTGATGCTGCAAATTTTGCAACGCTTCCTATAGGTGTTGCCTTGCTTGATTGTCCACCAGTATTTGAATAAACTTCTGTGTCAAAGACTAAAATGTTTATATCCTCTCCCATTGCAAGAACATGATCAAGACCACCATATCCTATATCATATGCCCATCCATCTCCACCTACAGACCAGATGCTTTTTTTGGTGAGCATTGTTCTTTCTTCCCAGATTTGATTTAGTATTTCATCATCATGATTATTTTCAAGGAGATGTTGGATTTTTTCTGACCATTGTTTTGACTCTTCAGCTTTATCCTTGTTTTTAAGCCACATTCCAAATGCTTCTTTTAATTCACCAGTTACTTTCTCATTTGCTTTTTTAACTAAATCTGCTAGTTTATTGCGTCTTTGAATTGTTGCAAGTACCATTCCAAAACCATATTCTGCGTTATCTTCAAATAGACTGTTTGCCCATGCAGGACCATGTTCTTTTTCGTTTTTTGCAAATGGAACAGATGGAGCAGAGCCTCCCCATATACTTGAGCATCCTGTAGCATTTGCAATCATCATTCTATCTCCAAAGAGTTGTGTTATTAGTTTTAGATACGGTGTTTCTCCGCAACCAGCGCATGCTCCTGAAAACTCGAGTAATGGTTTTTGGAATTGTGAACCTTTAACTGTGTTTTTGTCAAAACCACCTGTTTTTATTGGTATTTTATCAGCAAATTTTTGATGAGGTATTTCTTTCTGCTGAGTTGCAAATGGTTTCATAACAAGTGCTTTTTCTTTTGCAGGGCAAATATCTGCACAGTTGCCACATCCGACACAATCCTCTGGATATATTTGTATTCTAAACTGTAGATTTGATTGATCTTTGGTTATTGCTTTTTTTGTTTCAAAACCAACTGGTGCAGATTTAAGTTCATCCTCTGTTAATAGAACTGGTCTAATTGCTGCATGTGGACATACCATTGCACATTGATTACATTCTATACAGTTATCTTTAATCCATTCAGGTACATGTATTGCAACTCCTCTTTTTTCATATTTCGTGGTTTCAGTTGGGAAAAATCCTGCGGGTGTAAATGCACTAACCGGTAGTTTATCTCCTTGTTGTGCTAGCATAGGGTTCATTACTTTTTTTACAAAATCTGGTTCTTCTGTTTCTACTTGTGATTCTGGTGTGAGGTTCATCCATGAATCTGGATAACTGATTTTGTTAATACTTCCTAATGCTTCATCAACTGCTTTCCAGTTCATTTCAACAATATCTTTTCCTTTTTTACCATAGGTTTTCTCGATTGCTTTTTTTAGATAATCAATTGCATCTTCTACTGGTAACACTTTTGATAACTTGAAAAATGCTGTTTGCATTACCATATTTATTCTACCGCCAAGACCTACTTGCTCTGCAATTTTAACAGCATCAATTGTATAAAACTCTAGATTTTTATCTACTATTTTTTTCTTCAAGGAATTTGGGAGATGTTTCTCTATTTCTTCTAAATTCCATGAGCAATTTAAAACAAATGTTCCATCTTGTTTAATTCCCTCAAGAAGATCGTATTTGTTAACATAAGATGGATTGTGACATGCGATATAATCAGCTGTTTGAATTAAATATGTTGATTTGATTGGTACTTTTCCAAAACGAAGATGACTAATTGTGACTCCACCGGATTTTTTCGAGTCATATGCAAAGTATCCTTGTACATACATGTCTGTATTATCACCTATTATTTTTATTGCATCCTTGTTTGCACCTACTGTTCCATCGCCGCCTAGTCCCCAGAATTTACATTGTACAAGACCTTCGGGTGTTGCATCAATTTCTTCTTTAATAGGAAGTGATGTAAATGTTACATCATCATTTATTCCAACTGTAAAATTGTTTTTTGGTTCATTCATAGAAAGATTATCAAATACTGCTTTTGCCATACTTGGTGTGAAATCTTTGCTACCTAGACCATATCTTCCACCAACTACTGTTACATCCCAATCTTTATGATGTTGAAAAACTGCTGATACATCAACATATAGTGGTTCACCATATGAACCATTTTCTTTTGTTCTATCAAGTACTGCTATTCTTTTCACAGTTTTTGGAACAGCAGAAATAAAATGTGGAACCGAGAAAGGTCGATAAAGTCTTACTTTTACAAGTCCTACTTTTTCCCCTTGTTCATTGAGATACTCTACTGCTTCTTCAGCTGCTTCAGCACCAGATCCCATCATTATAATTATTTTTTCAGCATCAGACGCTCCAATATAATCAAATAGATTATAAGTTCGTCCAGTAAGCTTACTAACTTTTTTCATTTCTTCTTCAACTATCTGTGGTACTTTCTGATAAAATTTATTAGCTGCTTCGTTTACTTGGAAATATATATCTGGATTTTGAGCTGTTCCACGGAGATGAGGTTTTTCAGGATTTAAAGCACGCTCTCTATGTTTTTTAACAGATTTCCAATCAACAAGTGGTGGAATATCATTATAATTTAATAATTCTATTTTTTGGATTTCATGTGAGCTTCTAAAGCCGTCAAAGAATTGAATAAATGGTATACTTGCGCGAATTGTTGCTAGATGTGCAACAAGTGAAAGATCATTTATCTCTTGAATAGAACATGATGCAATCATTGCAAAACCTGTTGCTCGTGCTGCCATAACATCCTGATGATCTCCAAAGATAGAAAGTGCTTGACCTGCTATAGCTCGAGCTGAGACATGAAATACAGCTGGCATAATTTCTCCTGAGATTTTATACATATTAGGAATCATCAGTAGAAGACCTTGAGAAGCGGTAAATGTACTTGTAAAAGCACCAGCACTAAGTGAACCATGAACAGCTCCTGCTGCTCCGCCTTCACTTTGCATTTCCTGTACTTTTAGAGTCTGGTTAAAAATATTTTTTCTACCTTGAGCTGCCCATGCATCCACCATTTCACCCATAGGTGATGATGGAGTAATTGGATAGATTGCTGCAACATCGCTAAAAGCATATGCAACATGAGCTGCTGCAGTGTTTCCGTCTACTGTTTTTATAATCTTTTCTTTATTCTTTTTTTCTTTTTCTAACTCGCTAACTAAAGCATTAGTCATTAAATACACCTCTTAATGTGGATGATTACCCGTATATAGGTTTATTACATAAATATTTGGTATAATAATTAATATAAATTACATGAATCTTAAATGGTATATTTGATTATTATTATAAAAAAAGAAGAAATTTTTTAGAGTTTTAAATATTGTTGTAATATTTGATATATTAATGGAAGCTTTTGTAGAATGTTCATAAATGGTGTATCTATTCTTCGGTTTCTAGGCATAGTAATAGTAAGTGGATCTGACCAGTCAGTACAGCATTGACGCTCATCTTTCGCCCTCACTTGTATCGTATAATCACCCTTCTCTTTCCACATATATGATGCCTCACAACTTTCACCAGAATCATAGGGACCGAGCCACCCACTCATCGTACCATCCCCCCAATTAAACACATAAAAGATCTGATCGCCATCTAGATCCGTAGTCGATGCCGTATACGTATATTCTTGATGTATTTTCCCTGAAGTTATCCCGTCTGGCCTATTGGGTTTATCCGGAGAATGTATATCCTCTACAACAATGGTTGCGTTCTTTATTTCCTCATAGTTCCCCGCAAAATCAACACTGTAATATTCTAAAAAATAAGTACCAAGATTTGGAAGCGAAAACGGTTCCTCATATTTAAACCACTCTGACCATGCACCAAGATACCATGTTCTATATCTTGTAAATTCCACGCCTGACGAAATATAAGAATTTTGTTCTTCGCACTCTTTCTTTTTTACTCTAAAATTGTCCAAATAAAGCTGTTCCTTATCAAAAGTTTCAATTTGATCGTCTATAGAATTACTCTTAAGATACTTACTAATGTAGAAATAATATTCATCATCAGGACGGTGTTTCACATCATAATTCTTGTTCTCAGCTTCATTTACCAAGGATTTACAACCAAAAACTCTCCAACACAACTCATCTTGATCTTCCTCATCAGCAGATTTATAAACCTTTATATCTAAATACTTATAATAATCCATAGCAATATTAACTTCTCCTTCCCAATCGATTCCCAATGGCGGTACTTCCTTCCTAGTCACTTCTTTTGGTATCGTAATATAGAGAGGCGTGTTGCCATGATTGTGCCAACATAACATGCCCCCTATTTCACATGTATATTTACATGTATCATCATCTCCCATTATAGCAAATAAAGTATCCCTTGAAACTATTCGATGTTCTCCGAGCTCAGCCGTATCACCAAAACAATATGGTTCGCTAACATCCAGAATAGAAACAGGTGGAAACGGATCTTCTTGTTGTTGAAACACCTTAATCAAATCATCGTTAGTATTATCATAACATGAAACATGTACTAAACCATCATAGACAAAAATCGATGAATGCTGACCAACATCACCTTCGGTTAATAACGGTATACCTGAGCTCTCAGACATCTTTCTATAATATAAATCTCTTGTATCATATTTATAGTAACTAATATATGCATCATTATCATAGGTAGCAATAGATGACCTCCATCCACCATATATAACATTATCAACGACTACAGGTGTTGTAAAAGAACTACCAGATCTCCAAGTATAATATAATTTTCCATCTTTATAATATGATATATGGGGTTGGCCGTTATTATCAGATGCAATTGAGACGTCCCATCCTTCCCCAGAACTGTCTACAACTTCATCTATCCACCAGCAACCTCCATCTGGACAACAATAATAATAACAATACTTTAAACCACCATTAGCTCCAGTATAAGCTATTCCTTTATTGATACCCTCAGAATCAAATAATGCCATGTCATTATACAATCCACCATCATCAATAGTTTCGATATACCATTTTTGATCATTAAAATCTTTGAACGCATATTTTAACTTATTATTAGTGGCATCATAATAAGATATATGTGGGATAGAAAAATAAATATCTCCATTCCATCCTGTAGAAAAACTCAAACTTGAACCTTGTCCTACATCACCAGTACTATCAACAGTTTCACTAACCCAATATCCATTCCCTGCCTCATCAATCGGAGTCCAATAAGTATATTTTAAATCATGATTTGTATTGTCATAATAACTAATACATGGACTAATAAAACTAAACGCTAAAGAAGAATACATACCAACATCACCCACACTGTCAACAACCTGAATATCCCAGACTTCACCATCCCATACAGCATATTTCAAGTCACCATTTGTTTTATCATAATAACTAAGAAACTGGTTGATATTATCAGCTATAAGATCACTATATAAACCAACATCACCCTCTGAATCAACAAGTTGAGTGATCCATTCAACATCATTGCCATAGATATCACAATTAGAAGCTGGATTATTATCATTTTTAATAACAATATTTCCTGAAGCAGAAAAAATCGTTCCAACCATCAGCATACAAACAATAACAACTAAAGTTTTTTTTCTCATCTATTTTTTTCCTCCCTAAAAATTATTATAAAAATGTAATATAATAATTTAATTTAAATGTATTCTTAACAATTGTTAAATTTAACAAATTATTTTAAAAAAATGAAAACAAAAATAATTATAAAAGAAAAAATAAAAAATTTATTTAGATCTTTAAGAACTTTTGAAGTAGATCATATATAAATGGATGCTGTTGTAGGAATATTTGTATGGAATTAAACATTGTTTTTTCTTTGTTTCTCGGTGTAGAAAGAGTGGTTGATATTATTTCATAATCTCCTGGGTTGTTTGAGTTTATGATTTTTATTTCTCCAGTAAATTTATCTTTTTCATCGGGTGCTTCTACTTCTACTTCTACTTCAACGGGTCCATCTTCTGGTTTTAGATTTGTACCACTCGCGGGTTTAAATGTCCATGTCCCCCATTCTGGATAACTTTCTATCTCCCAGTTTAGATTTGAATCTTTTTCACCTATGTTTTCTATATATAATTTACCAGTAACTCTTTCTTTAGGATTTATCTTAGACCAGGATAATTCACCGCTAACGTCAATATCACCTAACATTACTGGAGATAGACAATAAAAAACGTTGTTAGATGAACCAATATATATACATGTTAGAGAACCAGTATAGTGGTCATAGACAGCTGGAGATGAAAATACAACATCTCCCGTGTTGAAAACACTTAAAGGCGTGATTTGCCCTCCTCCTGTTAAAAGATTCGGAGTTGCATCCAGTCCATAAACATTTCCATCATGTGAACCCACATAGACATATCCATCTTGTGGAAAACCAAATTGGTCTTTTACAACAGCTGGAGATGATTCTATTGCTCCGATGCTATCATTTATCCAATAAGTTGCAGGGTTTGTCAAATCTGTGGTAATACAATAAAGTGATCCTATAGTATTACCATTATTATTTGCTGCAAAATATATTTCTTCTTCACCATCATCGTTAATATCTATCACAGCAGGTGTTGTCTCCACTTGTAAAGGTTCAGATGCGGTAGATAATGGCCCATACCTTCCGTTAAAAACAGATGTTGTAACTAGTAAACCAGTTCCTGGATCTAGAAAATATAAATTACCATCATGTGATCCAATTATCACACAATCTTGAAAATTTTGGGGATCAATTTTGACCCTACATTTTACTGGTGAAGAGTGAACAGCGCCATTTGTCGGGTGTTGCCATTGAATACCTGTACCACCGTTTATCGCATCTAGACAGTAAACAAACCAATTCCATTGATCATCATGACCTCCGATGTAGACTTCCATTTGTGGGTCATCATCACCATTAAATAACATT
>CAZVNH010000052.1:0-10853 GCA_964628575.1 uncultured Thermoplasmatales archaeon
GGTTTATACTTTAGTTTGCACGAGATCCAGAAAAATGTTAAACTCCAATAAAGATCTTAAATATCATCCATGTTATTAAAATCATAACAAAAATATGCTTAACACCAGAGATAATATCTCCTTCTTCAAAAACACCAGCTACTACACCCATTCCAGTACTTTGAACAATTGCAGCATACAAAAATAGGTTATTTAATGTTTGAAGTTCTATCTTTGGCGCATTACTAGCTTCCTCTGATCCCTCAACATACATAGATGGAAGAAAATTATGTGTTAATACAATAATTATTACAAGAAAAACAAACATTCCAACATATATTACTGCTACATAAGATAGCATATTAGCTCTTCTTTCTGAATCAATAAATCTAATTTCTCTTGCATCTTTTGAAGCAGCTTCTAAAACATCTGCAACATTTCCACCACTTCTACTAGCTTCAATAATTAAGGATATCGTTCTTTTTATCAATCTTGTATTAACTCTCTTTGCAAAAGAATTTAATGCCTCATCAACACTACTCCCCCACGAAATCTGTCTTGCAATCTTTTGAATCTCAGGAGTTAATACACCATAATTACCTTTAGCTGAGTACATTATAGCCTTTGTAAATGTCATACCAGCTCGTCTTGATTCAGCAAGATCTCTAACAAAATCTGGAAACCTATCATCTATTTTCCTTACTCTTCTTAAACGAAAGGCTTCATAAACACCAAATGTGCCTGTAAAAATTAGGATAGCTAATAAAAGAAAATCTAAACCTGTTCCAAATTGACCTATCGCACCAGTCATTGGATTACTATATTCAATTGGATTAATAGTACCTGAAAAAGAAAATAATGCAAGAATGACAAATATAATTGTAGGTATTGCAGCTGTAATATAAATAGTAAATCTTGTTAGTTGACCAGTAATCATTAATCTTTTGATTAAACTCGGTTTTTTCCCAATTTCTGATTCCATTTTTTACACCTTTGATGACATTGCAGATAATATAAATGCAAATCCTGCATGAATCATAGGGATTAATAAGAAAACAAATAGATACATAAAATTCAACTCCTCAGGTTCTGCACCAGATACAATCATTAATAAAGGAATTATGATAATTATTAACAATACACCCGCAACTGCAGCTGTAACATATGCTTCAGCCATAATTCCAAGACTTTCAATTAGCTGTTTTTGACTAACCCTATTTTCTTTCATGTATTGCTCTGATTTTGTCATGAAATAAGGTTTTAATGCTCCACCTGATTGAACAGTAACAATTGCACCTTGTAAAAATTCTTTAAACTTTTCTGACGGAGTACGTTTAATATTAGCCTTTATTGCAGAGATTATATCTCTTCCTAAGAGACTTACATCGCGATAGATCCATAATGCCTCCTCACGAATTTCACCATAGATTTTCTGCTTGGATAGGCTTTTAAAAATCTCAGTTGGTGTTATTCCTGCAGATGACATAGCAGCAATAAAATTCAAAGCATAGGGAAGATGTAAATCAATTTTTCTACCTCGAGCTTTGGCCTTACTAGCAGGCATTGTCAAAAAATAAAAATAACAAATAATTGTACATAGTACTGGTAAAAATAGCAGTAAAAAGATAAATACAATATCCAATCTTAAAAAAATAATTAATGTAAGATAAACGATAAAGGAAATTATACAACATAGAATTGTATTAACCCAAGCACATGCAAGATAAGCTCCAGCTCTAATATCAATATGAGCTTTTTCAAGATCACGTTTTAACTTATCAGATACCGCATTCTCTGTTATTCTACCAAACCATCTATAACACATTTTTTGATAGCTATTTAAAGCCAATCTCCTCACCTATACCTTCAAATTATAATTAATTAACCTATTAATTAAATCTCTCCTCAATTTCATTTATTATTTTTTTTGCATCTTTTTTTCTAATTCCTTTTATTTTTATTATATCTTTAATAGATGCATATTTTAAATCGTCTGTTGATTTAAATCCATTATCATATAGTAATATTGCGGTTGCCTCATCAATAGATTTCATATCTTTAAATGCTTCTATTTTATCATCCAAATCAATTGCATTATTTTCATCTATAGTATCATTATAATTCTTTTTGTTATCAATTTTTTTTATTTCCTCAACGATATTTTTAGCTGTTTTTTTATCAATTCCTTTTATTTGAGTTAAACTCTTAATTGATATATCTTTTAAATCATCAATTGTTTTATAACCATTATTTAATAATAATTTTTTTATCGAATTATCAACAGTTTTTAATTCATCAAATGTAGAATTATTATTTTCAATATCTGTATCTTTTAAGTTATTTTTTAATTCTTGAATGATTTTCTCTTCATCTTTATCTAAAGAGATATCTTGTTCATTTTCACTATTTTTGATTTTATTTTGTTTTTTTGATTGTTTCATTCTCTTTAGAAAATCCTTTGGATTCTCAGTATATCTTGAAATAGCTTTTGCAACTTCTTTAAAGGTTCTAATATCATTTTTTTGCATCCAATCAAGTATCTCAGCTCTTTGTCTAATTTCATTTGTTATTTCTTCTTTTGAAATATCCCAACGAGCTCTAATTCCTTCTAAAATATAACTCTTTCCAGTGTAAACAAATTTATCTTCAATTGGATCCCATCTAAAAACCTCATTTGTAAGAATCTCTTTGGTAGTAGGATCAATATCAATGATTTCAATAATTTGTTTGCATCTTCTGACTCTTTTTCCTTTAACTCGAGTTGTTATATGAATAGAAACAACATCTAAAGATTGTAACATTATTCTTGGTATATCAATTGGTTTTCCCTCAAGACGATGAATCAGTGATTTTGCAGAGTCAGCATGAACTGTAGAGTATGTAGCATGACCAGTAGCCATAGCCTGAAACAAAACATAAGCCTCACGACCACGTATCTCACCAACCAAAATATACTCAGGACGCTGACGCAAAGCCGCCTTCATAAGATCATACATATCAATCTCACCAACCATCCTATCTGCTACTACTTCGCCAAAACCTGATCGAGATACACCTGGAATCCAATTAGGATGAGGAAGATTAATCTCACGAGTCTCTTCAATAGAAACAATCTTTGCTTCTCTTGGAATAAATAATGATAAGGCGTTTAATATAGTTGTTTTTCCAGATGCCGTACCACCAGCAATTAAGGTATTTATACGATTTTCAACAGCAAGCCAGAAATACGCCATAATATCAGATGAAACAGTATTAAGAGCAATAAGGTCTGGAGGAGTAAATGGATCTGCTCTGAATTTTCGAATAGTGAAAGTAGAACCTTTTGTAGTAACTTCATTACTTAATGTCATTTGAATACGAGATCCATCAGGCATTGTTGCATCAAGCATAGGTTCAGCGATACTGATATGCTTACCACATTTCTGAGCAAGACGTATTACAAAATATGATAATTCATCCTCGTCATTAAAAATAACATTGCTACGAACTGATCCGTATTTTCTATGATAAAGAAAGATTGGTACACCTGCTCCATCGCAAGAAATATCTTCGATATTAGGATCTCTCATAAGAGGATCTATTTTTCCGAAACCTAAAGACTCTCGTTTGATATAATACATTATTTTCTTTTTTGAAATATCATCGATTTCAATTTCATAATTTTCAATAATTTGATCAACTTGATCCTTCAAATAATTCTCAATCTTTTTATGGTCAAGTTCGTCAAGTCTCATATTTAAAGACTTCATCATAGTTTCCCAGATAAAATTTAAGGTTTTTTGTTCTTCTTCTGAAAGATATGGTTCGACAACTTTGTAATATTTTTCAAATGTATCCATATCTTTCAATATCTTTGCAAAAGCATAAGGTTCATTAAGAGGATAAAAATCAAGTTGTTCTAGATCTGTTTTAAAAACAATTGTACCGGTTCTTCCACAACTAGGACATTTAACTTTTACTTTTTGACCTGGTTCACCCTCACACTCAATTTTTGTATGACAACCAGGGCAAATTGCAATTTTTTTACTCATTAATGTTTTACATCCTTATTTATTAATTTTAAAGCTTCATCAGGATTTTCGATATAATGAGATACTATTCTTGAAACCTCTTTAAAATCTCTAATATTATTTGAGTTCATCCATTCAACAATCTTTTGTCTATTTTTCAATTCAAGGGTCATGCTTTCTCGACTCATATCTTTTTCAGCTCTAATTCGCTCCAAAACATAGCTTTTTCCAGAGTAAACAAATTTATCATCTACAGGATCCCATCTAAAAACCTCATTTGTAAGAATCTCTTTAGTTGTTGGATCAATATCAATGATCTCAATAATCTGTTTGCATCTACGAGCTCTTTTATTTTTTACTCTTGTTATAACATGTAATGATACAATATCTAAAGACTGTAACATTACTCTTGGAATATTAATCGGTTTTCCCTCAAGACGATGAATCAAAGATTGAGCTGAATCAGCATGAACTGTAGAGTATGTAGCATGACCAGTAGCCATAGCCTGAAACAAAACATAAGCCTCACGACCACGTATCTCACCAACCAAAATATACTCAGGACGCTGACGCAAAGCCGCCTTCATAAGATCATACATATCAATCTCACCGATCACTTTATCTGCTACTACTTCGCCAAAACCAGCACGCGCAACACCAGGAATCCAATTAGGATGAGGAAGATTAATCTCACGAGTCTCCTCAATAGAAACAATCTTTGACTGTGGAGGAATAAACAAAGAAAGCGC
The DNA here is from genome assembly GCA_964628575.1 of uncultured Thermoplasmatales archaeon. Classification (GTDB taxonomy): domain Archaea; phylum Thermoplasmatota; class E2; order DHVEG-1; family DHVEG-1; genus CAZVNH01. The sequence continues at coordinate 4,739 of CAZVNH010000052.1, forward strand.
ATTTAAAGCAGTGGTTTTCCCTGATGCAGTTCCTCCTGCAAACAATGTGTTTATACCGTTTTCTACAGCAAGCCACATATATGCAACCATATCAGAAGACATTGTATTAAATTCAACAATGTCCGGTGGTGAAAAAGGATCCGCTCTAAACTTACGTATTGTAAAAGTCGAACCTCTAGTTGTTATTTCATCACTTAGTGTCATCTGAACACGTGAACCATCAGGCATTGTTGCATCAAGCATAGGTTCAGCGATACTGATATGCTTACCACATTTCTGAGCAAGTCTAAAAACAAAGGAAGAAAGATCATCTTCTTGATTAAATCTAATATTGCTTTTTAAAGAACCATATTGTCGATGATATAAGAATAAAGGTACACCTGCACCGTCACAAGAAATATCCTCAATATTTGGATCCTTCATTAAGGGATCAATTTTACCAAGACCTAAAGATGATTTTCCAAGATAATATAGAATCTTATTATATGCCTCTTCAGATACATTTAGACTATATTCACTAATAACTTGATTGATGCTATTAATGAGATATTGTTCATCACCTTTATCTTCTAATTCTTCAGTGCTTATTGTCAACCAATACATTGTTTCATTTATAAAATCTAAAAGATGTCTTTCTTCATCGGTAAGTTCAATTTCAACTAAAAAGTAACATTTTTCCAGACTCTCCTTTTCACGAAGAATTTCAACATATGCAAAAGGTTCATGAAGAGGATAAAAATCAAGTTCTTCCCATTCATCTTCAGAAAAACCAAGATCAGATAACTTTACAGAATCCAAATTTAAAACATCTTTAGGTAGTTCAAGATCTTTTATTTCTCCAAAATCAGATATATCAGTTTCAGGTCTAACAGATAGTGGTAATTGTTTATCACCTTTTTCAATTACTTGAGGACTCCAACCTTTAAAGGTATTATCTTCATCAAAAAAAACATGTTCATCATTTGCTTCTTTTGATGTTTTTTCAGTTTCTTTATCATTTCTGAATAGAGGAGTATTTTGTTCAGAAAAATCTTTTTCTTTTAAATGTTTGTCATTAGAATTATATATATCTTTTTCACTATTTTTATTTCTATTTTTTTGTAATTTATTATTTTCAGATTTATTATTAGTATCATAGATCTTAAATTTATTTTGCTCTTCATCAATATTATTTGGAATATTATCAACATGAAAGCGAGGAGTATTTTCTTCATTTTTAACTAAGAATTCCTGTTCTTTAGAATCTTCTTCAGGTTTTTCCTTTTTAGTAAAAATATCATGAGTTTTTGCTAAATCAATAGCTTTTTCTTCGATTTTATCTTTTTTGTTATCAATTTTTTTATCTGAAGGTGAATTTAGTATTTTTTCATCTAAAATTTTTGCATCTTCTTTATTCTCTTCATTAATATCAATTTTTGAAATTTTCTCTATATGATTTACAATTTTATCTAAATCTTTTGATTTATTAACTTGATCAACTTGAATAATTTTTTTTTCTTTTTTTTCAAATTTAAGCCAATTAGATTCTTTGGATTCTTTTTTAGTTTTTTTATTAGTTGAAGGAGTTAGATCATCAACCTTTGGAAATTTAACTGGTTCTTCTCCTAAATTCTCTCTAGCTTCTGATATGATTTTTCCACTAAGTTTTGCTGAATTGCCTTCTTTATTGTCTTTATTGTTTTGATTTTTATTTTTTTTCTTTATATAATAAATTTTATTATTATTCCTATTTTTTAAACCTATTTTATCTATATCAAATCCATTTTCATGGACTTTATCAATTTTCTCTTTATGATTTAAAATGATTTTATCAATAATTTTTTCAATTTCATTGATATCATATTTATTAGAGTTAGACCTATTTTTTGTATTACCACTCATCTAATCCCCGCTCCATGTAAAAAAAAATAAATATTCATTCCTTTCATCCACATCCCTTCATTTCTATAGGAATAATCCTTTTTTATATTTTAATCTACTTAAATGAGTTATTTTTGCGCATCTCATCCGGATTATTTTGATATACTTTAATTGATATTTATAAGTTTCTTTAATAAAAAATTATTATTAATAGAAGGATTTATAATATGATTTTTTGTACTGGTTTTATTTGGGCCCATAAGGTAGTCTGGATATCCTACCGGCCTTCGGAGCCGGTAACTGGGGTTCGAATCCCCATGGGTCCGTTTATAATAAGATATTACTTAAACTTGCATGATTATTTAAGTATAAATAAAAAGAGTATAGACAGTTTTTATTAAGAGTAGTCAATGATTAAATCAATTGAGTTTTAATTGTTAAAACTGCATATATTATTAAGAGGATTTTGAAATATTGAATATTGAGATAATTTATTCTGACCAAAAATACTATTAAAAAAACTATCCTCACCTGGAAATCTTTTAACACGAAAAGTACATGTATCTATCTTTTCGACTTCTTTATTATTATTTTTGTAATAAAGTAATGCATATGCAATATAAGTACCTGCTTTTGCATTTAACCATGAAGAAGTATGAGAATTTACTTTACTACCTTCAATAATACCAGATTGATTATCTATCCATTCATTAATTGGTTGAATCCATATTTTAAAATAATAAGATGCCTTGTCTCCACCTTTATTGTTAGATACCTTTATATTAAATATTACATTTTCTCCTTCTCTCCAAGTCCAATATGTGCTGATTGTAATTCTTAAAGTACATTTAGGTGGTTCTATAATATTAGCCGTTGTTTTGGCCCAACCAGACATTCCTATACTATCCGTTACTTTTAGATAAATTTTAAAAACATTTACACTTGAATAATTGTGTAATGGATCTTTCTCATAACTAATATTTCCATCACCAAAATCCCAAGTCCAATTAACATATGGTGGAATTCCACCTGATGCTGATCCATGAAACTGAATTGGTTCATCAACAATTGCTTCATATGGCCCATTTGCATCTGGAACTAATGGATCATTATAAAGTGGAAAATAAGGTGGATTAGATTTGTCTTTAATTTTACTCTTAATATTTATTCCCATAGTACATTCTGAGGTTATTAAACTAATTGATATCAGAATTAATAATGCTATTCCCCCAGCTTCAAATTTTTTCCTTATATTTTTATTACTTTTTCTTTTATTATTCATCTCACACACCATAATTAAAAACATGTAGATAAAAACATAAAATTGTTACGTTATTATACTAACAATAAAATTTCATATAGTTCAAAATTCCACTTATTGAAAGGATTGTAAAAATAACATATTTTTTGTTACATTTATAACATATATTTTTATTAATTGAATTATATGAAAATTTTTTCAAAGATATATTATTTATAGGGTTTGTAAAAATTTTTAAAAAATATATTAAAATTCCGTGTAAATTTTTCAAAATGACATTTGTACTAATAACATTTATATATAAGAAAATATAGAGTATATCTCAGTGGGATCTGGAAAAATTAGGTTTTTCTTCCTTTCATCTTTACCATCCACCCTCCAGATTCCCATCCCTTCTCTCCAATCTTTTAATCTTTATATACAAAAATGTTAGAAGAAAAATAAAAGATTTTATAAAAATTATTTAAGCAAATTTACCTCTAAGCTTTCTTCTCTCAACCTTTACCTGTGAAGGAGCAACAATCATAAGATTATTACCAATACCAGCAATATCACCATTAATCTCCTTCGTCATTTTCTTTAATTCATTTGTTATTCTTTTTAAAATAACCTCTTCTTCTGCAATTGGTGAAAAATCAAGAATCAAAACATTGCCACCATACACATAATCAGCAAAATCCTTTAAATCTTCATATCTCTGAATCTCACCTACGCGTACAAACATTCTTGCTCCTTGGGTTCCATCACCTGTTGATTCAACGTATTTTTCTAGATCAACATATCCTCCTACATCTCCTGATTTTTTGTCACCAAAAAACTTGCTTTTAATCTTCATAATAAATTCCATCCTATAAGTTTAAGCATTATTCTTAAATAAAAATCTCTTTATAAACTTTTGGCGACGAAGTTCCAAATACTATCTCCAACATAATGGATTACCTTGATTGCTTTCCCTTTTTTTTCATTAATCATCTGTTCACCGGATATCAATGCAATTCCTATTGCTAGTGGTTTTTTATAGGTTTCATCACAAACCCAAACTTGATCGTTTTCTTCGATATTTAAATCTGCATCAACAATTCCAGGAGCCATTACATCAGCACCATTTGTAACAAATTTAACAGCACCCATATCAACAACTACAAATCTATTTTTTGGTTTATATCTATTGATTCCATGAAGGGTAAAAAAAATATTATCATTATAAAAAATAAAACAAATTTTTCCATCTATTAGTATTATCTTCTGTCCTTGAAAAACACCGATTTCAATATTTAATGATTTATCTAAAAAACTTTGATTAAAATTTTTAATAAGATCTGTATCGATTTTTTTTATTTCTTTATCCTTTAATTTATGGCGGTTTTTTATTTTATAATCCATCATAATATGCGATAAATAAATATTATAAAATGATTACTATCAAAAAATATTTAGTGCCCAAATCCTTATAAATAAGAATTATATTGCGTGGTTCCAAAGGTTAGTATTATGGAAAAACCATTAAAAATCTTACATGCAAGTCTAAATAAGCGTGTTATGGTCGAATTAAGAAGTGGTCGTGGATATCATGGAACTTTAGATGGATATGATGTTCCACATATGAATCTTGTATTAAAAAACGCTGAAGAGCTTGTTGAAGGGCAAACTTCAACTAAACATAATACAATTATTGTTCGCGGGGATAACATAATTTATGTTTCACCTTAAAAATAATAGAGGTAGAATAAATGACTAAAGGAACTCCTTCAAAAATGGGTGGAAAAAGATCACATACTATCTGTAGAAGATGTGGTAAACATGCCTATCATATCCAAAAAAGGATTTGTGCAGCATGCGGATTTGGTAAAACAAAAAAAATAAGAAAATATAACTGGGCTAAAAATAAGATATAAATCATTAATTTTTACTCATATCCTCCAATTTTTAAACTAGGATCACCGAAAAGAATCCATGTTTGTACAACTTGCGAATCTATCCATGAATCCTCTGATTGAAAATCAAGATTCCAATCAACTTTATATGTTTTTGCGTACCAACTAATTGCTTTAACCCATAGTTCTCCAAGAATTTTAGTTTCTCCTTTTCCATATTGATGGAAGAATTGTACTTCAAGCTCGTTGATTCCGCCTTTAAAAAGAACTTTATCTTCTTTTGTAAAACCAAGAGCTGTGCAACCAATAGTTGCAATCGATCCTCCATTTATTTTCCTTGTCATCCACCAACCCATACATTCTGGTGTATATTCACCTCTATTCCTTTTCGTTTTATCAAAAATATTGAAGATATTTACATCAAATTGAAGATTATGACAACCACTCAGAAGACATATAGGAAGTTTATTTTTATTAGTAAGAAGAGGTATATGATATGAAACAAACGATTCAATACGTTTCTCATTATTTGGTAAATGATTAGACCAGGAAAAAGGAGATCCATGTCCAACAAAATACACAAAGCCAAAGCCCTTTTTGTAATTTTTAATAATATCTTTATAATGTGTTAATGTTCCATCAGATGTATATAGTCTTGTAGGATTGAAATCAGTCATATTCTCGATTGCAAGATCACCATAATATTCACCTTCATATCCTACCCATAAAGGATTCTTAAGTTCTGGGTAAGTATCACCAGCTATAACTAACATATCATAGAACCAGGATTTACCATATGTTCCTGTTTCATATTCAATAATTTTATTGACCATTATTCTAACTTCAAATTTATTTCTACATGGAAGTCGCCCTATTGCAATTTCTGGTTGCAAATCATGATAGGTATCCTCAGGTTGATCTCCTTGATACCATTCCGCATATAATCCATCACCATCTGAATCCCAGGATGAAAAATATCCTTCAGAATCATAGATATCAGCATAATAAAGATCGCTTAGTATTTCAGATTCCCAATCATTACCCATATGGATATATCTAACAGGGAGATACCACTCATTATTAATATTCTGACCTTTTAAACCTCCAATTAATAGTACAT
>CAZVNH010000053.1:0-10799 GCA_964628575.1 uncultured Thermoplasmatales archaeon
ATCAAATCCAGACCCAATTGATCTATGTAACACCAGAAGAGGCAAATAAATTGATTGAAACTGACACGAATCTAAAGATTCTTGATGTAAGACCTTGCTCATGTAAATGGAAAGGTGAAAGATTAACAGAAACAACTGAATGGACAGAATATCTTCAACCTGAAAAATTTGAAAACACCACATTTGACTTACTTGTATATTGCGATACTGGAAATAATTCTGACTTAAATGAAAGTAATTATTTCTGCAGTAATCTAATTGGAAAAACACAAGGAATGATATACACGCTTGATGGTGGTATTATTAATTGGAAATTAGAAGGTTATCCAACGTATAGTCCATCAGATTAACATCTTATATATAAATAATTGGGATGATATTTGAGAACAAGATATAAACCTCCTAGAAACAAAAGATTTTTTCATACTAAAAGAAAGATTGACAGTAAAGATATGACTATATTAAAAAAAAATATTGAAAGGATAAACAGGAAAAATAAAAGAATTAAAATATGATTTTACACATTTTTTTCATTCAGATTAAAATCGATTTCTTTCATTATTGATCCATATCTTATAAAGATTTCAATATAAATACAATATTGCTAATAACTTTACGATTTTTAAAAAGAGAAGCCTGGAAAAAAGAAGGAATGGGATGGGATGCGCCCATAAAACTCTTTATCCAGACTCCCCCAATTCTAAAAATGGTTACCTATATTTAAATTTATAGATTACCTGAGAATATATCAATAGGTAAATCCCTCAAAAAATTCATTAAAATCGTTAATATTGCCAAGAATATCTTTAAAATCAAATACACTTCCTGTTGAATAAAATACTAAGGTATTTTCTCCAATGATATCAGAAAAATCATTACTTAATATAAATGCAACAGCTGTAAATCCTTTAATATAACCATAATAAAAAAATGTGTTACCATTAATAGTTTTAGATCCATCTATTAATAGACTGTAACCTTCATTTTTTAATCGCTCTTGATAATTATTTTTTATATTCTTAATTGTCGCATCTGATTTATAAAAGCAATATTTGATTTTTTCTAAACCTTTAATATTATTAAATTCTGGAAAATTTGATTGAATTTCATATTTACTAATCTCAACAGGGTTTCCAATTGGAGCTTTAGTTTCTAAAAAAGTAAGTATTGGAATATAACCCATGATATAAGATATTAAAAAAATACTTAAAATAAGAGATAATATTATGAATATAGATAGAAAAATTTTAATCATTTTCTTATTTTTTCTTTTCTTAAAGCTATAGATTTCAATAGGATTAGGGATGTATCCACTCTGTTCATAAATCATTGTCATTGTTTATCACTAAACATAATATTTATTTCAAAAGGTATTTAAAAACCTGGAAAACGTTTGGGAAAAACCAAATTATTTCTCTTCAAAATTAAAAGCACCAAAAATAGTATTAGATGGAATATGTCTAAGAGCAACATTCCCTTTACAGTTTTTGATAGTATCTCCTTCTTTTAATTCACCATCTGGAAGATTAGCAACACCTGAACATATCTCTAGTTCATTCCATTTTAGGCCTTCTTCATAAATTTTTTGGACCTTTAACGAACGAGTGTTTTTATCCATCGTGAAAACAGTTGAAGGTTTTGGATGTATTTGCTCTTCTTTTTTATCAAAATGACCTAGAAGTATAAAAATAAGAAATAGACAAAAAAGACCAGTTAAAAAAAACTGTAGATGATATATCCAAATAGCAAGAATCCAACTTAGAATCCAGATTACTCCAAGAATTTTATCTGTAGATGGTACTCGCTCGACGATCCCCTCCAAATCCATGCAAGTATGAATAAATTTTCAACTATTTAATTGTATTTTTTAAAAAAACAAATACTGAATAAAATTAATATAACATTTACATATAATACATATTTAAAGGTAGAGTTTATGGAAATAGCAACGTTTGGAGCTGGATGTTTCTGGGGTGTAGAAGCTGCATTTATCAAGGTTAAAGGAGTTGTTTCTACTAAAGTTGGTTATATGGGTGGAAATCTTGATAATCCTACATATGAGGATGTATGTACAGATAGAACTGGTCATACAGAAGTTGTTGAAGTAAAATATGATCCTAAAAAGATTTCTTATGAAGAATTATTAGATGTTTTTTGGAATATTCATGATCCTACACAATTAAACAGACAAGGACCTGATACTGGTAGTCAATATAGATCAGTAATTTTTTATTATGATGATTTTCAAAGAAAAAAAGCTGAAGAATCAAAATTAAAACTCGAAAATATTGGTAAATTCAAAAATAAAATTGTTACAAGTATTGAACCTGCAAAGAATTTTTGGCAGGCAGAAGAGTATCATCAAAAATATTTTGAAAAAAATCAAAATTCTTCATGTAATACTTCCCTGTAATATTCGAATGATTTCTTTTTTTGGGTCTGTAGTGTAGCTTGGATATCACAGAGGCTTCCGGAGCCTCTGACCCGGGTTCAAATCCCGGCAGATCCGCTCTCACTTCTGAAGGAGAATTCAGGCAACAGAGATGAAATCCCTATTCTGTTGTTTTTCTCGTTATAAACAACCTACTTTTTATCTTTGATTTTAACTAACCAGTTGATAAATATTTATTTATTGAGAAAAAAATTATTTATAACTTACAGTAAAAGATAAAAAATGAATTCGCTAAGGTCCTAATTGATTTAGCTTTTTTTCATAATAACGTTTAATGTTATCTATTATTTTTTCCATCTTTCTCATGTTTTCTTCATATTTACGTTTTCTATAGTAGTCAAAGATAGCAGTCATTAAAGCCTGAACTGCAGTTGGTGGACAATGCCAGTTCTTTTCAGGTACATGACCAAGTTCTTCATTGATCTCTCCTATTAATTTACATATGGAATCTTTACCATCCAATATCTTATCAAGAGTTTTTCCTTTAACTAAATTAGTTAAAGCAGATGCAGAAGCAATAGTAACCGTACAGCCAAAGGTCTTAAATTTTATATCTTGTATATGTCCATTTTCTACACGAAGATAAATATCTGTTGTATATCCATTAACTGGATTTTCTACCCTAGCATATCCATCCGGATTTTTGATAACGCCTACATTTTTTGGATTTAGGAAATGTTCCAATAACTTTTGATTATACTCAGACATTTTTTCCTCCTCTAATTCAGTTATTAAATATTACAAGCCTCCATAGTATTCACATGTGATACAACAATTGGAGCGGGTTTACCTGAATCTGGATCATCTTCGATTTCTCTGACTTCTCTTACTGTTATAGTAACATCAGGCCCTGTTTTCTTTTGGTAGACTTTCTGTATTTTTTTAGCAATTTCATTAAAAGAAGCCCCCTTGTCTCTTAGATCTTCATCGACGACCAGAAGAATATCGATCTCATCGACTTTATTCTGAACAATCTGGAATCTTTTAACCTTAAAAGTTCCAAGTTCGTGGAGTACCGATGAAATAAAAAGAAAAGCACTTGGTGGAAAAATTCTTCCATCAGGTAAAACTATGTTTGACTTCACTCTTCCCTCAACAGGTTTTCCAAAAATCGGGCTTTTAAGACCGCAATTGCATTTTTCACCATTACTGAGAGTTATCCAATCTTGCATGCCTGTATACCTTATAATTGGAGTGCCACTTCCCCATAACTTAGTTAATACAAGATGACCTCGTTCACCTGGAGCAACTGGTTTCAGATTTTCATCAACTGCTTCTACGTGGAAAAAATCTGAATGTATATGCCAGCTTCGCTCCCTACATTCAAATGCTATTTCAGTACCAGCTTCACATGATGCATAAGTATTAAACATACTACAACCAAAGACGTTTTCTACATAACTTCGTGTATAACTGTCAAGCATCGCTCCTCCGACCAGGAGAAGTTTTGGCTTAATATTTTTACCAAATTTCTTCTTCTTGAGAAAAGCTAAATCTTGGAATATAGCAGGATATGATATAATAACGTCTGGTTTAAAAGCCTCCAATTTTTTTATTATTTCTTGTGTTCGATTAGAGGCTTGTATATTTAGAATATTTTTAAATGAAAAAAAGGGTTTGATATTTGAAATCACGTTCTTTTCAAATACATCATCAGCTTTGTAAGGATTGAAATTACCAATATGTGCTATCTTTGTTTTTCTCCAATTCAAATTAAAAAAGCGATTTACTCTAATTGATATAAGAGTGCCTTGAAGCATGGATGGAATATCAGTGTATGTACAAACTGGTTGAGAGCCGCTATTACAACAATATTTAGTAGTCGTTCCACCAGTACAAATAACATGTCCATTTTCTTTGTTGAAGTTGGGTGGAACAATGCCATCTGGGAAATTTTCATTTAAATCTTGTCGGGAAATGAAAGGAAGTTTTGTAATATCTTTAATTCCCTTGATATCATATGGGTGTATTCCTGCTTCTTTATATTTCTTTTTGTATAATGGTACAGTGTATGCATAAGAGATCATTTTTCTTAGTGCTTTGTCCCTATATCTTTCTAGCTGATTTGGACTTAATCTTTCTATTCTTCCTGGATATAGTATATAGTTTTTTATGAATGGAATTGTTATATTAGGATTTAGGAATAGGTTCATTTATTAACACCTATATTAATTACCAATCGGTAATTTTATATGTTTTTCCTGCATATAAATATTTTATGGTGAATTTAGTATGAAAACTCCATGTGAAGTTATTGTATGGAATGTAGTACCGATCATTCGAAAGGAATTTGCTAAAAGTTTAATTGAAAACCATGATCTTACGCAGAGAGAAGTTGCGGATAAGTTAGGTATAACCGAAGCTGCAGTTTCAAGATATATATCAGGAAAAAGAGGAGCATTAAAAATAACCGACAATGATATCTTGGAAGAAATTAAAAAATCTGCTAAACGAATTGTTAAAGATAATAGCACTTCTGTTATTGAAGAAATCTGTAGAATTTGTAGAATTTTAAAATCACGTGAATTTATCGATGATATAAATTCTGCCTGTGAATGAATATCTCTCCTGTTGAGTTGTTTGACTTCTGGAAGATTCTTAAGAAACGATAATTATTACATTCAAAGAGAAATAAATCTACTCTAATTAAAGATACAAAACATTCTCCAATATCACATGCAGGCTAGGTATCTTTTATCTTTATTTTTCATATAATAGAAATAAAAAATATGAATACTGTTTGTAATCCAACAATTTTATATAAATGAAATTTCATACATCTTAAGGTATTACAAATATAATGTCTTCAAAATAATAAAATATAAATTAAATAGCAATAAAATTTAAGAATTAATGAAGACAGGGGGTTATTTAAGATATAGATAATAATGAGATAGGATCTATTATAATATTTATTTTTAAATCTATATCTTAAGATTTGTAGATTAGGAAAATAAATTTGGTGAAAAGAAATGAAGAAAAAAATAATAATATTAGGGATATGTTTGACGCTATTAATACCAGTATTAAGTATTTCAGCATCGGCGAATAGTCCACCTGAGACGCCATCTATACAAGGTCCTACATCTGGAAAGGCGGGAAAGGAGTTAACATATGAAATCTGCTCCTCTGATCCAGATGGAGATGATATATATTATTGTCTAGATTGGGGTGATGGATCTGGAGAAATATGTATTGGTCCTTATCCATCTGCTACATGTATCACTCAATCGCATACCTGGTCAAGTGATGGAACCTATACAATCAAGGTTAAAGCACGTGATACCAATGACGCAGAGAGTGATTATGGTAGACTACAAGTAAAAATTCCAAGAGTAAGAACAAGTGAATTGTTCCTCCATTTACTTATGGAAAAAATATTTACTAGATCAATTATTTTGAGAATATTAATGAGTTTATAAATAACAAATATTCTCTTATTTTTTTATTAAAATAATCTATAATTATTATGTTTTTTATAATCATAAAAACTAAATAATTTATTGAAAAGCCTCTAAGACTATCCTATTTGAAGATTATACTTATCAATTGACCAACATAATGAGTTAAAACTATTACAAATATACTAATAACTAAATGCTCAGAAACAACTTTCCATGGTTTTTCATTTCTTTCTCTAGCAATTGCGATACTTACAATTATTATCAGATATAATCCAATCATTATACTTATTAAAATTGCAGCATGTAATTCAAGTAATAAAATAGGAATTATAAAAAGAGAAGAAAATAAAAACTTGCTTATAAAAGTACAAACAGTTGATTCCCAGATTTCTTTTATTGGTATATGATGTTCGGATTCTTGTGAGATATGAATTCCCATTGATTCAGCAAAAGCATCAGCTATTGCAATTGTTAGAACTCCACCTATTATTACGAATTGTGAATTTGTTGTAGAATGAAGGCCAACCATTAAACCTAACGTTGTAATAATTCCTGATGTAAGACCAAAACTAAATCCAATTTTAACTGAACGTTTCATTGTATACTTCCTTTCTTCATTTCTTCCAATATTGAATAGATTCACTCTATAATTAATAATATATTAAGATAATGTGTTAAAACGACAAAATGAAACAATATATTTTTAAAAAATACTTTTAGATTAGAAAACTATTAAAATTAAAGAATGATATGGGCCAAACCATGGCAGTAACAATAGATGAAGAAAAATGTACAGCATGTGGATCATGTGTTGATGTATGTCCAGTTGATGCATTAAAAATTGATGGTAAAGCAAAAGTAGATGAAAATGAATGCATTGATTGCGGAACATGTGTTGATGAATGTCCAGAAGGTGCAATATCTCTAGATTAATTTAAATACTTTAGATAGATAAATTCTTTTTTTTATTTTTTTTATAATTTTTACAAATATTGACAAATTCTGGAGGGCATTCAGATAACTTTCCTGTTTTTACATAATCTTTGAATCTCTCTAACCAAAATGGTGTAAAATCACATTTATTAATAACTTCTACAAATTTAATAACTGTTTCCATTGTATCTGGATGTAAAAAATGTTCCATCTCACATGCATCAATTTCAGCAATTTTTCTATCAACACCGAGTATTATTAAAAATTCAGTTAAGGCTTCGTGTTTTTCTTTTATTTTTTGAGCAAGTTTTTTTCCTTTTTTTGTTAGAGAAACACCGGTATATTTTTTATAATTAATATAACCTTCATCACTAAGTTTTTGAAATATTTCTGTTACACTTGCAGGATTTATATTAAGATAGAGTGCTACATCATTTGTATGAACCTTTTCTTTATCTTCTTGAAGACCATGTAACAATTCAACATAATCTTCTATTGTTTTTTTCCTCAAAAAATCACACTCCAAAAAATATTAATCTAAGTATCACTCCAACAATTAACGCTGTTGTAATCATTAATAAAGCTGCTTTGAACATATCTTTTATTCCTAGTTCCTTAATTAATACTGCAAATGAAGCAACACAGGGAAAGTATATAGTTAATAATGTTGATGCAATGACAAGTTGATATGGTCCTATTCCTTCAACTGATAATAGCATTCCAACAGCTAGATCTTTTCTTAGAAAACCTGTTACTAATGCAATACTTGTTTCTCCGGGTAAATTGAATAAACCTTCCATAACTGGTGATAAAACATTTCCAAACCAATTTAAAAAACCGATTGTATATAAAATATTTATAATTGCAACACCAAGAAATAAAAAAGGTATTGCTTCTCTAAGAAACCATCTAACTCTCATCCAGGTTTTTTTAATTATTACTCTAATACTTGGACGGCGATATGGTGGAATTTCAACAAAAATTTCAGGACTAGGCTCCTTAATTATTTTATTTAACAAGATACCTATAGATATATAAATTATTGCAAGAGAAATAAATACCAGGCCTATATAATAAAGCCCATATGGTCCAAGAATACCAAATATCATTGCCATTTGTGCAATACAAGGAACAGATATTGCAAGAAGTGTTGCTGCAATAAATCTCTGTTTTTTTGTCTCAAGAGTCCTTGTAGCAAGAGCTCCAGGAACATTACATCCAAGACCAAGAAATAATGGAATAATGCCATATCCATGCATGCCAAGTCTATGAAAAATATTATCAACAAGTGTTGCAAGTCTTGGTAAATAACCGCTATCTTCAAGAATAGAGAGCATAAAATAAAAAGCAATGATATAAGGTAAAACAACTCCGATTGGAATATAAAGGCCTGTTGTTAATAATCCTAATGATTCCATTAGATTAATTTCTGCACCATGTTGTCCAATTAACAGATCGTGTATCCATCCAGGTCCAAGATATTCACTGAGATTTTCTATTAATGGTAAATAATAATTTTCAAAAATTGGAGTAATTACAAATTCTATTAGTGTTTCTCCAATTAGTCTAACTACCCAGAATGAAATAAATACTAGTACAATTGCAATTGGAATTCCTGTTAAAGGTTTAATTGTTAAATCATTAATCCGGTCTCTTAATGAATGATGTCTATGTTCGATATATTCAATATTTTTGATTATATGTCCTATTTCTATCCATCTTTCTTCTTCGTTTTTTGTTTTAATTTTATTTTTTTTAGGTTTAATAGTTCTAATATTTTCAACAAGTTTTTTTATTCCTTCACCTGTTAATGCAACTGTAGGTATTACAGGTACACCAAGGATTTCTTCTAATTTTTTCACATCAATATTAATGCCAAGATGTTTTGCTTCATCCCATAGATTTAATACAACAATGACAGGGATTTTTTTTTCAAGTAATTCAAGTGTTAAATAAAGGTTTCTCTCAAGGTTTGTTGAATCAACAACATCGATGATTATATCTGCATCTTTTATCATATTAAATGCAACATCTTCAGCTTTATTTGTTGGTTCAAGAGAATAAGTTCCTGGTGCATCGATTATTTCAATTTTTTCTCCCTCTAAATACATTTTTCCTTTAGAATAATCGATTGTAGTACCTGGATAGTTTGATGATATTACTTTTGCACCTGTTAATCTTGAAAAAACAACACTTTTTCCAACATTAGGGTTGCCCATTAAAACAATTTTTTTGATCATATTTTCTCAACGATGATTTTATTTGACATTCCTCTACCTATTGAAACATGGGTATTTCCTGTTGAAATTGTAATTGGACCTCTAAGCGGTTGTCTGGATATTATTTTTATTATTTGACCTTCTTTAATTCCTAAAACTCTTAGTCTCCTTTGAAAACCTGCTCCACCTTCGAGATTTATAATTCTTACTTTGGTATTCGGTTGTAATTCAGATAATCTTAATAGTTCTCCTGTCATAGTATCACTATTTTTTAATTTTTAGGTATGCCTAAATTATATTATATCGTTACTAGTATAAATAAATTTTGGTATTCCTAAATTTTTTTAAAAAAAGGAAAATATTATGCTATTGTAATATCTTCACATAGATAGACATCTTGAATTGCATTGAGAAGTTTAACACCTTCTTCCATTGGTCTTTGAAATGCTTTTCTACCAGAAATTAGACCTGTACCACCTGCTCGTTTATTTATTACAGCAGTTCGTACAGCTTGGGAAAAATCGTTTTCTCCAGAAGCACCACCTGAGTTAATTAGACCAGCACGACCCATATAACAATTTGCGATCTGATATCTTGTCATATCAATTGGATGATCAGAACATAACTTCTCATATGCTTTTTTATCCATTTTTCCATAGCTTACTTTGTCTTTATTTAATGCAATATATCCACCATTAATAGTTGGTTGTTTTTGTTTTACTATATCTGCTTCAATTGTTACACCTAAATGATTTGCTTGTCCTGTTAAATCAGCAGATGCATGGTAATCTTTTCCATCAATTTTAAAAGCAGAATTTCTTAAATAACACCAAAGTATTGTTGCCATACCAAGTTCATGAGCATATTTAAATGCCTGGCTAATCTCAACAATTTGCTTATTTGATTCTATTGAACCAAAATAAATTGTTGCACCAATAGCAGCAGCTCCCATATTCCATGCTTGTTCAACATCTGAAAATAAAATTTGATCATAAGAGTTTGGATATGTTAAAAGTTCATTATGGTTTATTTTTACTATAAATGGAATTCTATGTGCATATTTTCTAGATATTGCTCCTAATACCCCAAGTGTTGATGCTACAGCATTACATCCACCTCTTATCGCAAGTCTTATAATATTTTCAGGATCAAAATATATTGGATTAGGTGTAAAAGAAGCCATAGCTGAATGCTCGATTCCCTGATCAACTGGTAAAATTGAAACATAACCAGTTCCTGATAGACGACCTGAGTTATAAATCGATTTAAGATTTCTTAAAACCTGGGATGGTCTATCACTATCAACAAAAACTCTATCAATAAAATCTGGACCGGGTATATGTAAAGATTCTTTGTTAATTTTTGGATTATCAAAATTTAATAATGTGTCTGATTCTGAACCTAAAAAATTTTTAATTTGATCTAATTTATTATTACTCATATGATTCTTAATCTCCTCTAATTCTTGCATGAAAATCATCTCTCCATCAATATATGAATGATTACAAGCAGAAAAACTTTTCCTAATAACTATTATTATAAAAAGAAAATTATAAGTTATATTATTGTATATGTAATAGAAATAAAAATTTATAAAAGGAGAGATGAGGATGGATTGGAAGAATAGATCATCATATGTTTTTATAAAAACACAAAAAGGTAAAGCTCAAGAAGTATGTCAACGTTTTAAAAAATGGGATAATGTAATTGGAACATGGATAATATCTGGTGAATGGGATGTAATTGTCTGGTTTGACGCAATAGATTGGGATACTATACATAGATGTGTAG
>CAZVNH010000054.1:0-10753 GCA_964628575.1 uncultured Thermoplasmatales archaeon
TAAATGAGCAGACATCTCCTCAGCTAAATATAATCCACCATTTCCAAGTTTACTTTCATTATCCTCAGGAAAATTTGCAGCAATAATAAAAACAGCCCATTTATGCTCATCTGATTCAACTACTTCAGTGTTTCTAACTATAACTTTAATCTCTTCAATATTTGAGTAATCTGCACCATCCCAAGCTCTGACCTTTATTTCATAATAACCAATATTTAAGTCATAAGTATCCCAGTTATAACTCCATTTCTCAGTACCATCAGCTTCCATCCAATCAAAAACTGATTCAACCATTACTTCAACTTTTTTAATTGTAACTATACCATCAGGATCAGAACAAGATCCCGAGATAGTAACAATTCTAGAAACTGTATCACCATCACCCGGATATTCTAAAATGACAGTAGGTCTCTGATTTTCCCTACCTGTTTCTTCAAAACTAATAAAAAATAATGGAATAACTATAACAATTGCAATAATGACTGCAATAATCGCAATTATTAGTATATTTTTCATGTTAATTTCAATAAATATATTTATGTTTTATTATTTAAAACCTTTATTTAACAATCAATACCTAAAAAAACAGCAATTCAAAAACTTTATCACATTAGTAATATTTCCGCAAAGGTATGTAAAAAAGGTGAGAATTTGAAAAAAATGACCTACAGAGATAGTGGAGTTGATATATTCAAGGAAGAAAAAGCTATAAAAAATTTAATTTCAACATTTAAAAACAAGAGAAAAGGTATAGGGAAACCAATCAATGGGCATTATGCTGGAATGATTGAATTTAATGAATATGCTCTTGTATTGTGTACTGATGGTGTTGGAAGTAAAGTTGAAATAGCTAATCAATTAAAAAAGTGGGATACTGTTGGAATAGATTGTATAGCTATGAATGTTAATGATGCAATATGTGTTGGTGCAGAACCACTTGCTTTTGTAGATTATCTTGCAATAGAAGATCCAAAACCTGAAATAACAAAACAAATTGGAATAGGTTTATCAAAAGGAGCAGAGCTATCAAATATTTCTATTATTGGAGGTGAAACTGCATCACTTCCAGAGATAATCAATGGATTTGATTTAGCTGGTACTTGTCTTGCATATCTAAAAAAAGATGAGATAATAATTGGAGATAAGATAAAACCAGGAGATATAATTATTGGTCTTTCTAGTAGTGGAATTCACTCAAATGGATATACCCTTGTAAGAAAAGTAATTAAAAAAGCAGAACTCCAATATAATGATAAATTTCCAGATAATATTTATCCTGATAAAAAAATTGGTGAAATATTATTAACTCCAACTCATATTTATGTAAAAGAAACCATTGCTCTTTTAGAAAAAATAAGGCCAAATGGAATAGCTCATATTACAGGTGGAGGCCTTAGAAATCTATCACGTTTAAACAAAAATGTAAAATTTTTAATTGATAAGCCATTTGAACCTCAACCCATTTTTAAGTTCATACAAAAAAATGGGAATATCGAAGATGAGGAGATGTATCAAACATTTAATATGGGTATGGGTCTTGCAATTATTGTATCAGAAAAAGATATAGATCAAGCATTAAAAATACTTAAAAATAATACAAAAACAGAGGTAAAAATTGTTGGAAATATTGAAAGAGGTAATGGTGTAGAATTAAAAACTCTTAATTTAAAATATTGAACTTAAATAAAAAATGGAATTTTTCTTTTATAACTTTTATACTCTTTAATATCACTTAATTCATTTTCCTCAATCTTACATACTTTTACATATTTATAGATTAAAATTATTGTAAAAATAATTGTTAAAATCGTAGGCCAACCTATCACCCAACCAAGAATTATTAAAATAAAACCAAAATATTGAGGATGTCGAGAATAGGAATAAATACCAACGGTTACAAGCTCTTCATTTTTTATATTTTTATACAATGTAATCCAAGCAATCAATATGATAATTGTTCCAATAATCATTAAGATAAAACCATAAAACATTGCAAGTGTCATAGAAATATTTACTCCAAGAAAATTAAAAGAATAAACAGGAACCGGGATACCGATATTAGTTGGACTAATAGTTTTTGACATAAAAAAAACAGTCAAAGGAATACCGTACATTTCAATGAACAATGAAACAAAAAAAGCACTTACTAAGCCATATTCTTTCCAGTTGATTTTTCTTCTAAATGAAAGAGGAATTAAAAAGGTTATAAAAATTAAGATATTGATAATAACAATATGCCATTGCTCTGTTATTATATTAGATAGAATCGTACCTGTAAAATGAGAATAAATATGAAGATAAAAATCATAATAGAAAATAAATGGAATTAAAATTAGTAATATAAAAAATAGTCGAAATGGAAAGTTTTTATGAATAAGTATATCTTTTAGTTTTCCCATAAATATCAAGATAATAATTTATTATTAAACAGATTTTGATTTAAAAAATGATTTAAAAAAGTAGCGGGGAATGGATTTGAACCATTGATCTACGGGTTATGGGCCCGTCGGGATTTCCTGGCTACCCCACCCTTATAGGTAAAACTCAAATTAATTTGGTTTTTACTCGCTATGATGGGCAGCGCCCCGCCATTATTAATTCAATCTTTTGGGAATAATGTTTCTCCTACTTAAATCTATGACATATACATGAAGGATTATTCAAAAAATTTCTAAGAAAAATATTATAAAGTAATTAATCAATTGATGTCTAGATGGAGCAAATGATAAGATGAACATTGAAACCCATCTTATTAAAAAAGTAGCTAAATCTCCAATTGTTTGCACGAATTGTAATAAAGAAATTAAAGTTGGTGATATATTACATCTTGAAGAAGGTAGTAACCAACATATACATTCCCTTCTTGCAAGAAGATTTTGCTCTAATTGTTATGCAAAATATGGGGAAAAAAGGCTTCTTACAGGGACTTATGAATAAAATAATCATAATTATTATTTTTGCAAAAAAGTTTTTGAGTGTAATATATATTAGTGGTCTCTAAAATTGCAGGGGTACCCGAGCGGTCAAAGGGGCAGGGCTTAGGAATAGCTGAATATCTAAAACTTCAGTATTAAGATACCCTGTGACGTAGGTCTTCGAGCGTTCGAATCGCTCCCCCTGCATTTATAAAATATCTGGTGGAATAGTGAGAGTTATAGCATTTACAGGCATGCCTTTTTCTGGAAAGAGTGAAGCTGTAAGAATTGCAAAAGAAATGAAGATTCCAGTTATTAGAATGGGGGATATGATCTGGGAGGAAACTCAAAAACGAGGTCTTGAGCTCACAGATAACAATGTTGGAATGATAGCAAATAATATGCGGAAAGAGCATGGAATGGATATCTGGGCAAAGCGAACTTTAAATCAATTGAAAAAATATGAAAAAAGTGATATTTTAATTATTGATGGTGTTAGAAATAAAGAAGAAATTGTAACATTTGAAAAAGAACTTGGTAAAGATTTTCTCTTAATTGCAGTACACGTATCTGACGAAATTCGTTATAAAAGAGCAATAAATCGTGGAAGAAAAGATGATAGTAAAGATATTGATCTTATTAAAGAACGTGATAAGCGGGAGTTAGCATGGGGTCTTTTAAATGTAATTGAATCTGCTGATATCGTTATTTCAAATGAAGGAGAAATTAAAGAGTTTCAAAACAAGGTTAAAGAACTTTTAAAATCAGTATAATTTAATTGAAAACGATAACCTTATCTATATATTGCTATATGTTCGGGATGTGGGGTATTTAATGTTTGAGGCAAAGGTAACTATTGGTCTGAAAAAAGGTGTTTCTGATCCTGAAGGTGCTAATACTTTAAAGGCATTAAAACTTCTTGGTTTTGAAAATGTTATTGAAGCGAAAACAACAAGGACTTTTGATATATTAATTGACGGTGAGAGCAAGGAAAAAGTTAAAAAAGATGTTGAACAAATGTGTCAGCGATTGCTTACAAACCCTGTAATTCACACTTATGAAATTGATATTATTAAAAAATAAAGTATTATTTGGGGAGTATAGGTGGACTTAGATAAATTATTTATAAAAAGAGATGTAGATTTTGATTTATTTGAAATCGATCTTGAAAAAGCAACAGATGAAGAACTTGTTGAAATAAGTAATCAAATGGGAATTGCACTAAATCTTTCTGAAATGATTAGAATTAAGAATTATTTTAAGAAAAAAAATAGAAATCCGACTGATGTCGAACTTGAAGCTTTAGGTCAGGCATGGAGCGAGCATTGTTGTTATAAATCTTCTAAAGTGCCTCTAAAACAATATGTTTTTGGAATTGGCGAAAACAAAATTATTGCTAGAGAAGATGCAGGTGTAATTGAGTTTGATAAAGATCATTATTATTGTGCTGCACTTGAATCACATAATCATCCATCTGCAGTTGAGCCATATGGAGGCGCAGCAACTGGGGTAGGTGGAATAGTTAGAGATATAGTTTGTATGGGCGCACAACCTATTGCATATATTGATCCGTTATTTTTTGGACCTCTGGATCTTCTACAAAAAGAAGTACCAAAAGGAACAAAACATCCAAGGTTTTTATTCAAAGGAGTAGTTGATGGAATTCGAGACTATGGAAATAGAATTGGAATTCCAACTCTTTCAGGTCAAGTTTATTTTCATAAAGGATACACTGGAAACTGTTTAGTAAATGTAGGTTGTATTGGTGTAATGAAAAAAGATGAATTAATCCATTCAAGAGCTAAAGCACCTGGAAATATCTATGTTTATGTAGGTGGAAAAACTGGAAGAGACGGAATACATGGTGTTACTTTTGCAAGTGCAGAGCTAACTGATGACTCTGAAGAAAGTAGTAGATCCGCTGTTCAAGTAGGTGATCCGATAACCAAGGAACCAGTTATTCATGTAACCCTTGAATGTAATAGAAAAGGTCTACTTGAAGGATTAAAGGATTTTGGAGGTGGTGGATTATCTTGTGTTTGCGGTGAGCTTGCCTATGATGCAGGTTTTGGAGCTGAGATTCACCTTGATAATGTGCCTCTAAAAGAAGAAGGATTAAAACCATGGGAGATATGGGTTTCTGAAAGTCAGGAACGTATGATGTTTCTTGTCGCACCTAATAATGTTGACAAAGTCCTTCATATATGCAAACAGTGGGATGTAACAGCAGTTGTTGTTGGAAAAGTAATTCCTGAGAAAATTACTCGTGTTTTTTATAAAAATGAAAAAATCCTAGAGATGGATATGGACTTTTTTACAGGTGGACCTGAATATGATACCTGTCAAAGACCATTTATTGTAAAAAAAACATATTCAGAAAAAAATCCTGTATTTGATATTCCAGATTTAAATAAAACTTTAGAAAAACTTCTTTCAAGTATAAATATTGCATCAAAAGAATGGGTAATTCGACAGTATGATCATGAGGTAAGAGGTAACACTGTTATTAAACCATTGCAAGGAAAATTAAACTTCGAGAGCCATGGTGATGCAACTGTTTTAAAACCTCTTGAAGATTCATTTAGAGGTCTTGCAGTTACTGCAAATGTTAATCCCCGTTTTATGGAAAGAGATCCATATTGGGGTGCAATTTCTTCAATTGATGAGAACTGTAGAAACTTGGTTTCAGTTGGAGCAATTCCAGATTCAGTTCTTGATTGTTTGAATTTTGGAAATCCTGAAAAGTCTGATAAAATGGGTGAATTCTATGAAGCCTGTAGAGGTCTTGGTGATGCTGCTCGTGAATTAGATCTTCCTATTATGTCTGGTAATGTTAGCTTTTATAATGAATCAATAAAAACTGCTGTACCACCAACTCCTGAGATTATGGGTATCGGAATCGTTAAAGATATTAGTAAATGTGTAACATCTGATTTCAAATCTGATGATAACTCTATATATTTGGTTGGTAAAGAAACTGAAAAAGAATTAGGTGGCTCTGAATATTATAATATTATAAATGTAGATGATGGTATTGTTCCAAAGTCTGATTTAAAGGTTTTAAAGAATTGTATGAAAGGCCTTTTATCAGCAATAGATCATGAAACTGTCGCATCATGTCATGATATTTCAGAAGGAGGAATTGGAGTATGCTTATCTGAAATGTCAATTGGTGGAAACCTTGGTTGTGAAGTTGATTTATCGAAAATTAGTAAAGGTCTACGCTCGGATTATAAACTCTTTTCTGAATCAAATACAAGATGGATTGTTGAAGTAAAAAAAGATAAAGATTTTGAAGAACTTTTAAAGAAACATAATACATCTTTTATTAAAATTGGAGTGGTAAAAGGAGATAGATTATTAATTAAGGATCATAAAAGTATTGTAATAAACCAGAAAATAAACGATATTGCTGATATCTGGAAGAATGCGATCTGGAAAATTATGGGATAGAAATCTTAAATTATATCAAACATTATTCTTTTTTTGTGATGAACGAACCCTTTCTGAGACATTTGTCTATGATGAAGATCTTGAGTACTGAAAAAAGAGTTTGTTAGATATGCTCGCTGAGCATATCTGCAATTCTTTCTAAAAAAATTTTATCTTTCTCTGTAAAATAATTTTCTGTATCAGAATCAATATCAATCTCACCAATTATTTTACCATCCTTTTTTATTGGGACCACTATTTCTGATTTTGTGTTTGGAAAACAAGAAATATATCTATTATCAGCATTTACATCTGAAACAATTTCAGTTTGACCAGATGCCGCTGCAGAACCACAAACACCCTGACCAATTGGTATTTTTACGTGTTCAGTAGATTGATTGCCTGCCCAAGGGCCAAGAACAAGATTATCTCCTTCAACTATATAAATTCCCACCCAATTATAATGTGTAAACTTAGTTTTTAAATATTGAACAATCCAGAATTTTATTTGAAATGATTGCATATTCTTCATGATTTCATTCATTTCATATTCTGCTGATTCATAATTATCTCGTTCAATTTCAATATCCATCTATTTTACACCTTTAATAAATATTTATTTATAATCTGAAAGACTTGTTTGTTTATCCTTCGGACCAAGTGATACATACATTACCTTTTCATCACTAGGAAGCTCAATTTTCCCATATTCTCCCCCGCCACCTGGAATAATTATAACTTTTTTCTCTCTAAAAGCTTGAATTGCATCTGATATCGCAGGAGCTGTTACTTTTCTTATATCATCTATATCAACATCTAATAGCACATTAATTTCACTACCAAAAGCATCTATTAGTTCATTCCAACGTTTAGTAACAGTCTGTGTGAAAGGATTATGCTGTCCTACTGCTTTTGTAATAATTTCTGCAAGGGGAATAAGATGAACATATTTTGGACGATGTTTTGGATGAACCGGTTCAGATAGCTCTGCACGTTCATTAATATTATCTTTAACACCCTTTTTAATTCGTTTACCACAACTACACTTCCACTTACGTCGAATAGCTTCTTCTAACGTATAATGAGTATAACAACTACTACAAGCAGATTCATGATACTTACCCTCTTGAGGAGGTAAACCAACATTTAAAACAGGTTTATTACCATTTTTTCTAAGTATTGCTTTTTTAACTTCTTCATAAGTAGGTTCTTTTACTTCAAAGCGATTGAATTCTCGAGCAAGTCTAACAGGATGTGGACTATGACAGTCAGAGTTTGTAAGAAAAGTAAGTCTATGAAGTTCTTTAATTTTATCTGCAAGATCTGTATCTGCACTCAGACCTAGCTCAACAAAACTAACATAGTCTGCCATATCTCCATAACAATCATTTAGTGAAGTAAAATATGCATACATAGCAGTCCAGGGTGTAAAAGCATGCGCAGGTCCAATTAGAGCATCCACATCACGTGCAAGTTCTGCGAGTTGTTCACCAGTCATATTAACATTTGGTCGACCATCTGTTTCAAGATTTTTAGATTTTGATAGAATTTGCTCTTTAAAATCAAGAACAGAAGAATAACTTGGAAAATATAATAGATGATGAACACGTTTTTCAGCTTCAACCTCTGTACTTAGAATAAAACGAGTATCATTTAACTCATAAGTACCTTCATCAACAAGTTTACACTGTTTAATTTCCTCCATCCATCCACTATGAAGACAATCACCAGTTGCTACAATATCGACACCTTTGCGAGGTGCTTCAATACTAATTGTTTTAATACTCATCTTGTCACTAGTCGCACCAGAAAAACGTGAATGAATATGAAGATCAGCATTAATTATCACTAAAAATCCCAGAATAAGATATATAATCAAGTGTTTTAGTTTTTACTAAAAAAGTTAAAAAAAGAGAGTAGAACTATTCTACTTTCTTTCCACACTTAGTACAAAATTCACTACCTTTCTTTAATTTTTTCCCACATTCTGTACAAAAACCTGTTTCTGCTGCTGGAGGTTTTTTATCAGATTTTTGTGGAGGTGACTGCTGCTGTGGCTGTAGCGGTGGCATCGGCTGTTGTTGCATTGGAGGTTGCTGTTGTAGTTGTTGCCCTTGTTTATTTTGTTTTCCTGTTATCTGTTTCTTACCTTTTTTATACCATCCTTTTTTCTTATGCTTTTCAGGTAGGTTCTTGGGTTCAAAAAACATAGTATTAGCAAAAATTTCAAACATACCTGCAATAATAAATATTATTCCACCAAACAATAAAAGTTGTCCTCCTAACCGTAAACCCCATGAAAAATCAACTTTTCCTGTAATATTAGATTCAGTAACTTCAACTGATTTTTCTCCACCTAAAGGTGAACTCGTTATTGATTTTACAACATCTGACATTGATTCACCTGATTCAGTAGTACCACCAATGTCTTTTGGTATAAATGAACCAATTAACATAAAAATTATTATTATCATTATAACAGGTGATAAAACCGCAATTCCTCGTTTAACATATTTATAACCTAGTTTACGACTCATAAACAATCCAACAGATGCAAGAATAAGTAAAACAAAACCTATACCAATTATTAATGAAAATGGAATAATGACCGCACCAACTGGTTGAGAACCTGTAAGTCCAGGAACGATAATTTGAATACCGTTTAAACCATCAATATTAATTGCATCTACTGTTCCTTCTGTTACAAGATCTTCAGGAACATTTACTCCTTTAACTGAATAAGAAACACCATACCACGGGTAAAAAAGACCGAGAATTGCGATAATTATTGCTATAAAACATAGTATGTTTCCAATACTCTTTAGATTTAAACCATCTATGTAAAGCATCGAAACTATACGCGGACCAAGACCATATTTCTTATGTTTTCTATAAATAAAAAATAGCATTATTAAAATTGTTATGATAGTAATTATGATAAATATTAAAACAAAGTTTGCAAAAAACCATTCAAGTAAGAAAAACAATGCACTCGCAGCACCTAGACTTTGACCCCAACCCATAGGATCATTCCACATATCTCCATTTTGAATATATTGAGGACCCTCTGGACCTATTTGACCAAAAATCGCATCAGTTATTGCTTCATCTACATCTGATGGAACTTCACCCCAACGTCCTGGAAAATCAATCCAATCCTTATTTGCTGGATCATTAATATCAACTAATTTATAATCACCTTGTTTCCAGATTACACCATTATCACCACAATGATCACTTGCAATACCTAATTTACCTGAATAAGAGCGATAATAGTTTGCATGAGAACCACGAGCGACATATACTTTTATGTTATCCCCATCTTTTTCTACAAGGTCCCAACTAGCACGTTGACCTGTCATATGCTGGCTATAAGATGCCCATTTCTCTCCATCAGTTGGGATAACAACTTGGACCATCTCCCAATCTCCCTCATGTTTGTTCAAATCACCTTTGTTAAAAGCATAAAAAGTCCAATATTGAATAACTTTATTTCCTTGGATATCCTCAACTCGATAATATACAGTATTAGGATACTTAGAAGTGTCTCTATTTTTATAATCAGAAATCACTTTTTCATTATCAACAGTTCCTTTAATATTATCCAAATATAAATTTTCTAAATCCCCGGTATTAAGATTATTTAAATTTTCTAAATATTGTCTGTTTAGATTAGATGGTATAACCGTTTGTAATTGTGGAGTTTCACTATTTATCAAATAAAGATAAGAATTATCAATATGGTAATTAACATCAACAGGAAACAAGGATTCCTCTTTTTCAAAATAATAAATTGGGGCATATTTACTAGCATCTGAATAATCATCTGCTAAACAATTTGATGAAAAAACAATTGATAATAAAAAAAATATAATTATCAATCCAATTATTCTGTTATTAATTAAATTTTTTAACATTTCTCGTCTCCCCGAATATAGGCTGTAATAAACTGCTTTATTTTTAACAGTTTTCAAAAATATAAAAAAACTGTATTTTTTAGAGTATTTTATAGTAACCTTTATTAGTCTCTACTCCATATGAAAACATGTAAAAATTGCCCATGGAGCGGGGATATAAAATTTCCTTAAAAAATCTACATAGATTAGTGTAAATAATAAACCTGAAGTGAAGACATATGACAGATGAAAAAAATATGCAAAATGCTAGTTATGATACAGATTCAATAAAGGTTCTTGAAGGTCTTGCAGCAGTTAAACAAAATCCTGCAATGTATATTGGTAGTACTGATGAAAGAGGTCTACATCATCTTGTTTATGAAGTTGTTGATAATAGTATTGACGAAGCACTTGCTGGTCATGCAACAAAAATCTCAGTTCAAATAAACAAAGATGGATCTATTACTGTTGAAGATGATGGAAGAGGTATACCTATAAAAGAACATCCAA